>CAKUGX010000016.1 GCA_934654765.1 uncultured Collinsella sp.
ATGATTAGCCACCCCTCTGAGTCTTGCGAGGAGGGCGAGGTTGTCGCCTGCATCAAGGCCGAGATGGAGAGCCTTGGCTATGACGAGGTCAAGGTCGACGGCCTGGGCAACGTCATCGGCTGGATGGGCGAGGGCGACAAGATCATCGCCATCGACTCCCACATCGACACCGTCGGCATCGGCAACATCGAGAACTGGGATGCCGATCCCTATGAGGGCTACGAGACCGACGAGATCATCTACGGCCGCGGCGGCTCCGACCAGGAGGGTGGCATGGCTTCTGCTACCTACGCTGCCAAGATGATGAAGGACATGGGCCTCATCCCCGAGGGCTACAAGATCATGGTCGTCGGCACCGTCCAGGAAGAGGACTGCGACGGCATGTGCTGGCAGTACATCTACAACAAGGACGGCATTAAGCCCGAGTTCGTCATTTCCACCGAGCCCACCGACGGCGGCATCTATCGCGGTCACCGCGGCCGCATGGAGATCCGCGTCGACGTTCACGGCACCTCCTGCCACGGCTCCGCTCCCGAGCGCGGCGACAACGCCATCTACAAGATGGCCGACATCATCGCCGACGTCCGCGCCCTCAACAACAACGGCTGCGACGAGTCGACCGACATCAAGGGTCTCGTCAAGATGCTCGACCCCAAGTACAACCCCGAGCACTTCGAGGACGCCCGCTTCCTGGGCCGCGGCACCTGCACCGTCAGCCAGATCTTCTACACCAGCCCCAGCCGTTGCGCCGTGGCTGATTCCTGCGCCATCTCCATCGACCGTCGCATGACCGCCGGTGAGACCTGGGAGTCCTGCCTGGACGAGATCCGCAACCTGCCGGCCGCCAAGAAGTACGGCGACGACGTGAAGGTCTCCATGTACATGTACGACCGTCCGTCCTGGACCGGCGAGGTCTACGAGACCGAGGCTTACTTCCCCACGTGGATCAACAAGGAGACCGCTCCGCACGTCAAGGCCCTCGTCGACGCCCACAAGGCCATGTTCGGTGACGAGCGCATCGGCTGCGAGCCCAGCATGGACAAGCGCACCGGTCGTCCGCTGTGCGACAAGTGGACCTTCTCCACGAACTGCGTTTCCATCCAGGGCCGCTATGGCATCCCCTGCGTCGGCTTTGGCCCGGGTGCCGAGTCTCAGGCTCACGCTCCCAACGAGGTCACCTACAAGGACGACCTGGTCACCGCTGCCGCCATGTATGTGGCTGCCCTGAACCTCTACGATCCGAGCCAGGCCGATGGCGACGCCACCGTGTTCCGCGCCGGTCTGACCAACAACAAGATCGACTAGTCCCATTCCTCGATTTTGTTGAGCCGGGGGCAGCCTGTGTCCCCGGCACTCCCTGTTGACTTGGGGCCCGCGGTCGTTATCTCCCATGCTTCCTCGACGGTAGCGGGTCCTCGTCATAGCGCTCTGCATGTTCTAGCCACACGCGCATGCCGGAGCACATCTACTCATTGCGATCGTTTCATCTTTGGAAAGGATATTTACATGGACGCTAAGTTTACCGAGCTCGTCGAGCAGCTGAACGGCCTCGATTTTAAGGGTATGTACGGCAGCGACTTCCTGCACACCTGGGATAAGACCACCGATGAGCTCAAGGCTCTCTACATCGTCGCCGACGCCCTGCGCGAGCTGCGCGAGAACAACGTTTCGTCCAAGATCTTCGATTCGGGTCTGGCCGTCTCCCTGTTCCGCGACAACTCCACCCGTACGCGCTTCTCCTTCTCTAAGGCCGCCAACCTGCTCGGCCTTGAGCTGCAGGACCTGGACGAGAAGAAGTCCCAGATCGCTCACGGCGAGACCGTCCGCGAGACCGCTACCATGATCTCCTTCATGGCCGACGTCATCGGCATCCGCGACGACATGTACATCGGCAAGGGCGACGCCTACATGGCCGAGGTCTCCGAGTCTGTCCAGCAGGCCTACGAGGACGGCGTTCTGGATCACCGTCCCACGCTCATCTCTCTGCAGTCCGATTCCGACCACCCCACGCAGTCCTCTGCCGACATGCTCTACCTCATCAACGAGTTTGGCGGCCTCGAGAACCTCAAGGGTAAGAAGGTTGCCGTTACCTGGGCCTACTCGCCCTCTTACGGCAAGCCGCTGTCCTGCCCGCAGTCGCTGATCAGCCTGCTGCCCCGTTTTGGCATGGACGTCACCCTGGCCCACCCCGAGGGCTACGACCTCATGCCCGAGGTCGTCGAGCGCGCCAAGGGTTATGCCGCCGAGTCCGGCACCACCTTTAAGCAGGTCAACACCATGGCCGAGGCCTTCGAGGGCGCCGACATCGTGATCCCCAAGAGCTGGGCTCCGTTTGCCGCCATGGAGAAGCGCACCAACCTGTACGCCGAGGGCGACGACGCTGGCATCGCTGCGCTCGAGAAGGAGCTGCTCGCTCAGAACGCCACCCATCAGGACTGGTGCTCCACGACCGAGCTCATGGAGAAGACTGCCAACGGCCAGGACGCCATCTTTATGCACCCGCTGCCCGCCGACATCTCCGGTGTCTCCTGCGAGCACGGCGAGGTCAACGCCGACGTCTTCGACATGCACCGCGTGGGCATGTACAAGGAGGCCAGCTACAAGCCGTACGCCATCGCAGCCATGATGTTCCTGCAGAAGGTTGCCGATCCCGCCGCTACCCTCAAGGCCCTCGACGAGCGCAGCACCGCCCGTTGGTTCCAGGCCTAAAGCTGGGTTGAGGTAAGCCATGTAAAGGGGGCGCTCTGCCAACCGGCGGGGTGCCCCTTTTTGCATCGTGGGCGTGCGGGATAAGCGCTTTCGATGTAGATGCCCCGCGACGCGAGTTATGGGTACGATGGTTTCAGGGGAGGTATCGCCATGAAACTTGGTTGCGTCATTATGGCTTCGGGCGAGGGCAAGCGGTTTGGCTCTAACAAGATGCTTGCCGATATCTATGGCAAGCCGCTGATTGCCTGGACTATCGATTCGGTTCCCCGGGGCTTTGACGTTGTGGCTTCGACGCGTTGGCCCGAGGTCGCCCAGATTTGCGAGGACAAGCATTGCCCGTGCGTGCTGCACGATGGCAAGCTGCGCAGCGAAAGCGTCCGTGCGGGCCTATCGTGGGGGGCGAGTCGCGGCTGGAAGGGTTGCCTCTTTTTGCCGGGCGACCAGCCGCTTGTGAGCGCGGATTCTTTTGAGGCTATGGTTCGTGCATTTGATGAGCGTGGCCGCAAGCATCCGGTGCGTCTTGCGTGCAACGGTGAGCCTTCGAGCCCGGTGCTCTTTCCGGCGCAGCTGTTTGACTCGCTTATGCTTCTCGAAGGTAAGGACGGCGGAGGCTCGATCCTTAAGGGCCGTACCGACATTGCGTTGGTCGAGGCACGTGCCTACGAGCTGTGGGATGTCGATACCGCCAAGGGGCAGCGCCGCATAACGGAGCATATCGCGGCCTGCTCGTATTTTGATCGCGTGGCCAACTGCATCAATCAATAAGGAGCAATTATGATCATCATCAAAAACGGCGCGCTCGTGACGCCCCAGGGGCTTCGCCGCGCCGATCTTGCCATGGAGGGCGATAAGATCGTGCGGATTGCCGCGACGATCGAGCCGGGCGAGGGCGATACCGTTCAGGACGCCACGGGCTGCTGGGTGTTCCCGGGCTTTATCGATGGGCACACGCACATGCAGTGCTGGACCGGCATGGATTGGACGGCCGATAGCTTTGAGACCGGTACGCGTGCGGCTGCCTGCGGCGGCACCACGACCATTGTCGATTACGCGACGGCCGACCGCGGCGTGACCATGCCCGATGCCTTGGCCGAGTGGCATCATCGCGCCGACGGTACCTGCACCGCCAACTACGCCTTCCATATGGCACTTGCCGAGTGGAACGAGCGCAACCGCGCCGACCTTTCGGCCATGCGCGAGGCGGGCGTGTCGTCGTTTAAGACCTACTTTGCCTACGACCATCTGCGCCTGGACGATGCCGAGACGCTCGAGGTGCTCGAGGAGCTCAAGCGTGTGGGCGGCATGCTGTGCGTGCATTGCGAGAACGGCACGCTGGTGAACGAGTTGCAGAAGCGCGTGTACGAGCAGGGGATTCATGGGCCCGAGGGCCATGCGCTCAGCCGTCCGGATGTGTGCGAGGCCGAGGCTGTGAGCCGCCTGCTGTATCTGGCACATTTGGCCGGCGATGCGCCAGTCAACGTGGTGCACCTTTCGACCAAGCTGGGGCTCGAGGCCATCCGTGCCGCCAAGGCGCGCGGGCAGAAGAACATCTATGTCGAGACCTGCCCCCAGTATCTGATGCTCGACGATACTTGCTACTTGGAGCAGGGCGAGGACGGCTTTGCGGGTGCCAAGTATGTGATGAGCCCGCCGCTGCGTCATGCGGGCGACCGTGCGGCGCTGCGTGAGGCGCTTGTGGCCGGCGAGATCGATACCATCGCGACCGACCACTGCAGCTTTAACCTGCATGGGCAAAAGGACCGCGGGCGCGACGACTTCCGTGCGATTCCCAACGGCGGTCCCGGTGTGGAGCATCGCCCCGTCGCGATCGCTACGAGCTTTGAGGGGCAGTTGGGCCCCGAGGATCTGTGCCGCTTGATGAGCGAGAACCCGGCGCGCGTCTTTGGCATGTATCCGCGCAAGGGCTGTCTTGCCGAGGGTGCCGATGCCGACGTATGCGTGTGGGATCCCCAGGCGCGCTGGACCATTAGCGCGACGACGCAGCATCAGGCTGTGGACTACACGCCGCTCGAGGGTTTTGAGGCACATGGCCGCGCCAAGGCCGTGTTTGTGAACGGCGTGCTGGCTGCGCGCGACGGCGAGCCCACCGGAGCCCAACCCGGTCGCTACGTCCCCCGCTAATAGGAAGGCCGCCGGACCCCCTCCGCAGTTGCGGTGAAATAGTTCCTGTTTAGCCGCCAAATAGGCCGTTTCAGGAACTATTTCACCGCAACTTATAGGTCTGCTGGGGCAGCGCCGGCTATTTGAGGCCGGTGGCGACGATGAGGCGGCCGAGGGCGGCCTCGAAGCGATCTGCCATCGTTGGGTCGGCAAGCGTGTCGACTTGGTTGAGCATGATGCGCGCGGTGCCGAGGCTCAGCATCTGTAACTCGGCATTGAGCACCTGTGCGACCCGCTCGGGAGTGGCGATGTCGCTAGGCTCGCAGCCGCAGCGCTCGCAGAAGAGCTCGGGGCGGTGGACAACCTCGGCGACGAGCTTGCCCAGTCCCGAGGCGCCGACGACCCAGACAACGTTTACGGTGCCGGCGGGAATGACCGGCTCCCAGGCGGCATGCGCCTTGAGCGGGAGTCGCTTGCTGCCGTCGGCCTCGGCCAGCACGTAGTCAAAGCGCTGCGCCAGTTGGTCGAGTGGCTCGGCGGGGGAGGAGAGCTTGCCTGTCTCGGGGTCCAAAACGCCCGCCTGGCAGATGCTTCCGCGGGCAAGTCCCGCGCATGCCTCGCAAGTGCAGCCGGGAGTATGCGGGGCCCCTGGTTTCCAAGGCGCGGCGTCCAGGCGACGGCTCGACCCGTCCCATGGCACACCGGCGACGGGAAACATGTGCGTGGTGGTGCACAGGAGCACACGGCTGTCCGCGCGCATGAGCTCGAGACCCAGCGCCCTCAGCAAGGTCGACTTGCCGCCACTGCCGATAATCGCGGTAATGCCCGGCTCGATCTTGAGCGCGGAGGCAAGGTTTCCGCTCGTCGTTTCCATCTGTTCACCGCCGTAAAATACTGTGATAATAAATAATCATCAGAGTAGCGGTCGAACCGCTTTTGCTCTGCTCAAACCGTAGCACAGGGAGGTGCCCCGGGAATGCTCGTTTATGTTCGCGGCGCCGGCGATATCGCCACGGGCGTCGCCGCTCGCTTGGTGCGCGCCGGCGTGTCTGTCGTCATGGCCGATATCGCGGTCCCCACGTGCATCCGCCGCACGATCAGTTTTTGCGAGGCCATTCGCCTGGGCGAGGTCCAGGTCGAGGACATTCGCGCTCGCTTGGCGCAGACACCGGCCGAGGCGCTCGAGATTACCAAGGCGGGGGATGTCGCCGTCGTGGTGGACCCCCAGGCCAAGATGCTCGACGAGCTTAAGCCCGCCGCCGTGGTCGATGCGATCCTCGCTAAGCGCAACTTGGGTACCACGCGCGACATGGCGCCTGTCGTCATCGCGGTGGGCCCAGGCTTTACCGCGCCGGTCGATTGCGACGCTGTGGTCGAGACCATGCGCGGACATTTCCTCGGCCGCGTCATTACCCAAGGCTCGCCCCAGCCCAACACGGGTGTGCCGGGCATTATCGGCGGATATGGCAAGGAGCGTGTTATCCACAGCCCCGCCGCCGGCGTGTTTCGGTCCGACCGCGCAATCGGCGACATCGTGAGCGCCGGAGACGTGATCGGCTACGCGGGCGATACGCCCATGTGCACGCAGATCGACGGCTGCTTGCGCGGGCTTTTGGCGAACGGCGTGAAGGTGACCGAGGGCTTTAAGTGCGCTGATGTCGACCCGCGCGGCGATGCCAGCTATATCAACTATATTTCGGACAAGGCGACATCGGTTGGCGGCGGCGTGCTCGAGGCACTCACTATGCTCACCGATGTCTTTAGAGGATAGAAGGCGGCAATGGAAAAGCTCGATGTTGTGAATGCGGCACTTACCGCCCTGCGTGCTGGCGAGCCGTGTGAGCTCGTGGTCGTGGCCGGTACGGCGGGGTCGTCGCCGCGCGGCGTGGGCGCATGGATGACCGTCTTTGCCGATGGCGGCCAGGCGGGCACCATCGGCGGCGGCAAGATTGAGCTCTTTGCGCTGGATGAGGCGCGCGAGCTCCTGAGCGCGGGGCAGTCGCGCCTGGTCCGCTACACCATGGGCGGCGAGAACTCCGATACCGGCATGATCTGCGGTGGAGCCATCTGCCTGTGCTACCTGCATCTGGATGCGACCCAGGCGCCGTTGCTCCAGGAGATTGTCGACGTCTTGGTATATCGACGAATTGGCGACTTTGTCATCGACTTTGAGCCGTTTATCGCGAGCGCGCTCGAGGGCGAGGTGGCCGAGTACCATGGCGAGGAATCGCGCCGCACCATTGCGGGCTGCCCCGGGCTTTCGCTGGTGGAGGAGGGGAGCAAGGTCACCTACACCAACGCCGCCTCCGAGATTCCCGCGGCGCATATCGAGACGCTGTGCCCCGAGGGCCTGACCTACATCTTTGGCTGCGGACACGTGGGCGCCGCGACGGTGCGCGTGCTGACGGCGGCGGGCTTTGCCGTCGTGGCTTGCGACGACCGCCCCGGCACGCTGACCCCCGAATGGGTGCCCGGTGTCTACGATCGTCGCCTGGTCGATTACAAGAACCTGAGCGAGCTGTGCCCCATCGGCCCGCGCGACCTGGTGGTTGTGGCCACGGCGGGTCACAAGTCCGATATCGACGTGGTGATTCAGGCCATGCGTGCCAAACCCGCCTATCTGGGCTGCTTGGGCTCGCGCCGCAAGACGGCCTTTGTGCGCGCCCGCCTGGAGCAGGAGGGCTTTACGCAGGAGGAGATCGACGGGCTGCACCTGCCGATCGGCGTTGCCATCGAGGCCGAGGACCCCGAGGAGATCGCCATCTCCATCGCCGCCGAGATGATTCACCTGCGCCGCACCGAGCTCGTCCCCCGCAAACGCTAACCTCATCCCATTTATATAAGTTGCGGTGGAATAGTTCCTAGGACTCTATTGAGAGTGGATTTTCTCCCACTTTTGGCCTGCATCTTGGCCAAAAGTGGGAGATTATCCACTCTCGTGTGTTGTGCGTCCGATAATCCACTCTCGTGCGTCTGAAAATCCACTCTCGTTCCTCAACGACTATGCCTTGGCTCCCAACAGATCAATTTGTGCGGGGGAGTTGTGGAGTTGTGCAGGCAGACGAGGTTTTTCTGGAAATACGCTCCCGATGCGCGTATAGTACCGATTGTTTTGTCGGCTCCTGCTGCGTCGAGTCCAAACCGCGAAATGCCATGAGCGGCGCGGATGCAGCCAGGAGGCACGAGGACAACCCATCGTGGCCACGCCCCGTGCTTAAAACCCCAAGAAGGAGTGAACAATGGCAGAAGAGAAGTATGTGCCGCGTCTGAAGACCAAGTACAACAACGAGGTCAAGCAGCAGCTTCAGGACAAGTTCCAGTACGAGAACGTCATGATGATCCCCAAGTTTGAGAAGATCGTCGTGAACATGGGTGTCGGCGAGGCCGCTACCGATTCCAAGGCCATCGACGGTGCCGTGCGCGACCTGCGCGCCATCACCGGCCAGCAGCCGATGATCACCCGTGCCCGCAAGTCCATCGCTACCTTCCGCCTGCGCGCCGGTATGCCGATCGGCTGCAAGGTTACCCTGCGTGGCGACCGTATGTGGGAGTTCTTCGATCGTCTGACCTCCGTCGCGATCCCCCGTATCCGCGACTTCCGCGGCATCTCCGCCAAGAGCTTCGACGGCCGTGGTAACTTCTCCATGGGCGTCACCGAGCAGCTCATCTTCCCCGAGATCGACTTCGACTCCGTTGATCACCAGCGTGGTATGGACATCACTTTCGTGACCACCGCCAACACCGATGAGGAGGCCAAGGCCCTTCTGGACGCCTTCGGTTTCCCGTTCAAGAAATAGGTTCACCTGCCCTATAAGCGCCGTTCCCACAAGGGGGCGGCGCTTGGGGCGAACAATACTCTATGTGAGGAGGATATAAGTGGCTAAGACATCGATGATCGTCAAGTGCAATCGCAAGCAGAAGTTCTCTACTCGTGAGTACACGCGCTGCCAGCGCTGCGGCCGTCCGCACTCTGTGTACCGCAAGTTCGGCCTGTGCCGCGTCTGCTTCCGCGAGCTTGCACTCAAGGGCGAGCTTCCCGGCGTTAAGAAGGCCAGCTGGTAAGTCACTACCAGCGTTTCAAGCATCAGTTTGGAACAGGGAAAACGCGCTAGTTAGGCTTTGCCGTTAAGGGCGGCGAAGAACCAAGAGCACGTGTTCATCAAGAACGAAGGAGAATCTGTATGAACCTTACAGACCCGATCGCAGATATGCTTACGCGCATCCGTAACGCTAACTCTGTGAACAAGGCCACGGTCTCCATGCCGAGCAGCAAGAAGCTCGTCGAGATCGCTCGTGTTCTGCACGAGGAGGGCTACATCGAGGGCTACGATGTCGAGGACACCGTTCCCCAGAAGACTCTGCACATCACGCTTAAGTATGGTCCCAAGAAGGCTAAGGTCATCAACGGCATCCGCCGCATTTCCAAGCCGGGCCTGCGTAAGTACACCGGCGTTGCCGACATGCCCCGCGTCCGCGGTGGCCTTGGTACCGCCATTATTTCCACCAGCCATGGCGTCATGACCGACCGCGATGCTCGCAAGCACAACGTCGGCGGCGAGATCATCGCTTACGTCTGGTAATTCGCTCGGTAGGTAGAAGGAAAGGAGATCACCGTGTCTCGTATCGGTAATAAGCCTGTCCAGATTCCCGCCGGAGTCGAAGTGGCAGTCAACGGCAACAACGTTGTCGTCAAGGGCCCCAAGGGCCAGCTCGAGCTCGATGTCTTTGAGAAGCTCGCTATCAACGTCGAGGACAACGTCCTCACCGTTTCCCGTCCCGACGACGAGCGTGAGACCCGTGCCCGCCACGGCCTCACCCGCGCCCTCATCCACAACATGGTTGTTGGCGTTTCCGAGGGCTTCGAGAAGAAGCTCGAGCTCGCCGGCGTCGGTTACCGCGTGCAGCAGAAGGGCAAGAACCTCGAGTTCTCCCTGGGCTTCTCGCACCCCGTGATCGTCGAGGCTCCCGAGGGTATCACCTTCGAGGTTCCCGACAACACCCACGTGAACGTCAAGGGTATCAACAAGCAGCAGGTCGGTCAGATCGCCGCTGAGATCCGCGGCCATCGTCCTCCCGAGCCTTACAAGGGCAAGGGTATCCACTACGTTGGCGAGCACATCCGCCGCAAGCTGGGTAAGGCCGCCAAGTAGTCGTAACCGACTCACTCGCATAAGACCAGCACCCCGTCAGGTGCTGGCAAGATCAACCTTTTTAGGAGTTTACGTATGAACAAGCATAAGGCGAAGCTGGAAGGCCTCAAGCGTCGTCAGCGTCGTGTTCGCGGCAAGGTCTCGGGTACCTCCGAGCGTCCGCGTCTTCGCGTGACCCGTACTAACGCCAACATCTATGCCCAGATCATCGACGACAGCAAGGGCTCCAGCCTGACGCTCGTCTCTGCCTCGACCCTCGAGGCCGAGTTCAAGGGCACCCACACCTCGAACAAGGAGGCTGCGGAGAAGGTCGGTCAGCTCGTTGGCAAGCGCGCCATCGAGGCCGGCATCACCAAGGTCGCCTTCGATCGCGGTGGCCGTATCTACCATGGCCGCGTCAAGGCCCTCGCCGACGGTGCTCGTGCCGCCGGTCTCGAGTTCTAGGAGGTATGTAGCACATGGCTCGTAATCAGAAGCAGCAGCGCGAGGCCTCCGAGTTCGAGGAGCGCGTCGTTTACATCAACCGCGTGTCGAAGACCGTCAAGGGTGGTCGTCGCATGAGCCTCGTCGCTCTCGTCGTCGTTGGCGACGGCAAGGGCAACGTCGGCGTTGGCATGGGCAAGTCCGCTGAGGTGCCCATGGCCATCTCCAAGGCGTCTCTCGATGCCAAGAAGAACATGTTCCACGTGCCGGTGACCGATCAGGGCACCATTCCGCACGAGGTTCTCGGTCACTTTGGTGCCGGCCGCATCATCATCAAGCCCGCTGTCGAGGGTACCGGCGTTATCGCCGGCGGCGCTGTGCGTCCCCTCTTCGAGCTTGCTGGCATCAAGAACGTCCTGTCCAAGTCCCTCGGTACCGACAACGGCCTCAACATCATCAAGGCTGCCGTCGAGGGCCTCAAGGAGCTCTCCAGCCCTGAGGACGTCGCGGCTCGCCGTGGCCTGACGGTCTCCGAGATGTTCGTCGGTAAGGAGAACTAAGCATGGCTGACACCATCAAGATCAAGCAGGTCCGCAGCACCAACGGTTGCAAGCAGGACCAGGTCCGTACTGTCCGTGCCCTCGGTCTCCACAGGATCCGCGAGGTTCGCGAGATTGCTGACAACGAGTCCGTCCGCGGCATGATCTTCAAGGTCAAGCACCTTGTCGAGATTGTAGAGGAGTAGCAAATGCAGCTTCACGATCTTACTCCCGCGCCCGGTTCCACCAAGAACCGCAAGCGCGTCGGCCGTGGCAATTCTTCGGGTCACGGCACCACTTCTGGCCGCGGCCAGAAGGGCCAGGGTTCCCGCTCTGGCGGCACCAAGGGTGCCGGCTTCGAGGGTGGCCAGACTCCGCTGGCTATGCGCCTGCCCAAGCTTCCGGGCTTCCGCAACCCCCGTCGCATCGAGTACACCGCTGTTAACGTTGAGCGTCTCGAGCGTAAGTTCGAGGACGGCGCTGTGATCGACGGTGCCGCTCTTAAGGCCGCTCGCATCACCAAGAGCGAGTTCGAGCCCGTCAAGGTGCTCGGCAATGGTGAGCTCACCAAGAAGTTCACGGTCAAGGTCGACAAGGTCAGCGCTTCTGCGCAGGCCAAGATCGAGGCCGCCGGCGGAAAGGTCGAGCTGCCGTGCTAAATGGTCTTAAGAATGCTTTCCGCATCAAAGAATTGCGCGAAAAGATTCTTTTTACCATAGCTATGCTCGTCGTGTACCGCATTGGTGCGCACGTTCCTGTGCCCGGCATTCCCTTCCAGGGGATGCTGGGCCTTTTCTCGACCGATAACAATTCGGTCGCCGCAGGTGCTATGGCCCTCCTGAATCTTTTCTCTGGCGGCGCGTTGAGCTATGTGTCGGTGTTTTCGCTGGGCATCATGCCTTACATCACCAGCTCGATCATCCTCCAGATGCTCCAGGCCGTTGTGCCTTCCCTGCATGAGCTTGCCCGCGAGGGCGAGGTCGGTCAGACCAAGATTACGCAGTATTCGCGTTACCTCACCCTGGCTCTGGCAATCCTCAACTCCGTGGGTTACCTCTTCCTCTTTAAGAGCTTCGGCATCAGCTTCAATGGCGCCGGCGCTCCCGAGATCATCTTCGACCTCATGATCGTCGGCACGCTCACCGCGGGCGCTATGCTGATCATGTGGATTGGTGAGCTCATCACCCAGCGCGGTATCGGCAATGGCATGTCGCTGATCATCTTCGCGAACATCATGGCCGGTCTGCCGCAGGCGATCTTCTCCAGCACCGAGGGCAATGCTGGTGGCATCATCACCATGGTGATCATCTGCGCCATCATCTTGCTGGTTATCCCGCTGATTGTTTTCCTTGAGCGCGGCCAGCGCCGCATCCCGGTCTCCTACGCCAAACGCGTCGTGGGCCGTCGCATGATGGGTGGTCAGACCACCTACCTGCCCATCAAGGTCAACACCGCGGGTGTCGTGCCGATCATCTTCGCTTCGGCGCTGCTGTACTTCCCGGCTCAGATTGCCGTGTTCTTCCCCGGCATCGGCTGGATTCAGGCAGTTGCCTCCGCGCTTTCGACCGGTTGGCTCAACTGGGTGCTTAACGTTGTCCTCATCGTGTTCTTCGCGTACTTCTACACCTCCATGGTGTTCAACCCCGATGACACGGCCGACAACCTTAAGAAGCAGGGCGGCTTTATTCCGGGCGTGCGTCCGGGTAGGGCTACCGCGGCCTACATCAAGAACGCGCTCAACAAGATCACGCTTCCCAGCGCTGTCTTTTTGGCGCTCATCGCCATCGTGCCTTCGATTATCTTCTCCTTCACGGGTAACCATCTGATCCAGGCTTTTGGCGGCACGTCCATCCTCATCATGGTCGGCGTCGTGCTCGACACGGTCGATAAGCTCGAAGGCCAGATCAAGATGTATGATTACGATGGATTCTTTAAATAGGCTAGAGGAGGATTGCTCATGAACCTCGTATTGCTCGGAGCTCCGGGTGCCGGTAAGGGCACCGTCGCACAGGAGCTCGTCGCCGAGTTTGGCGTCGCTCACATTTCCACGGGCGACCTGCTGCGTGCTGCCGTCAAGGGTGGCACCGAGCTTGGTATTCAGGCTAAGAAGTACATGGACGCTGGCGAGCTCGTTCCCGACCAGCTCGTGATCGACCTTGTCAAGGAGCGCCTTGCCGCCGATGACGCCCAGCAGGGCTTCATCCTCGACGGCTTCCCGCGCAACACCGCCCAGGCTGTGACGCTCGATTCCGAGCTCTCCGCCATGGGTCGTGAGATTGATTGCGCCCTTCTGGTCGATGTGGCCCCCGAGGTCATCATCGATCGTCTGTCTTCGCGTCGCACCTGCCGCGCCTGCGGTTACACCGGCACGGCTGCCGATGCCACCTGCCCCAAGTGCGCAGGCGAGATGTACCAGCGCGACGACGACAAGCCCGAGACCATCAAGAACCGTCTCGACGTCTACGAGAAGTCCACGAGCCCGCTCGTCGACTACTATCGTGGCCAGGGTCTGCTCAAGTCGGTCAACGGTGACCAGGCTCGCGAGACCGTGTACGGGGATGTCAAAGAGGCTCTCGGTCTATGATCAAGATTAAGTCTGCAACGCAAATCGAGCAGATGAAGAAGGCAGGAGCGCTATCTAAGATGGCGCTCCGCCACGTTGGAGCCATGGTTCGCCCCGGCGTGTCGACCTTCGAGCTCGATCAGCTTGCGGAGCAGATTATCCGCATGCATGGCGGCACCCCGGCCTTTAAGGGTTACGGCGGGTTCCCGGGGACCATTTGCGCATCGATCAACGATGCCGTGGTCCACGGTATTCCCAACCCCGACATGATCCTGCGCGATGGCGATATCATCTCCATCGATACGGGAGCCGTTGTCGACGGTTGGGTCGGCGATAACGCTTGGACGTTTTTCGTCGGCACCCCCACGCCCGAGGCCAAGGCCCTGTGCGAGGTTACGCGCGATTGCCTTAAGGCTGCCATCGAGCAGGCTGTCCCCGGTAACCATATCGGGGATGTTGGTTATGCCGTTCAGTCCCTCGCCGAGTCTCACGGTTACGGCGTGCTTCGTGACTATGTGGGCCATGGCATTGGCCGCGTGATGCACGAGGACCCCAACGTTCCTAACTATGGAAAGAAGGGGAGGGGCGTTCGCCTCCAGGCCGGTATGGTCATTGCCATCGAGCCGATGGTTACGATGGGTTCCAACCATGTGAGCACGGGCTCCGACGGTTGGATTGTTACGACCAACGACCACCTGCCCGCCGCGCACTACGAGAACACCGTCGCCATTACCAATGATGGTCCGGTGATTCTCACCACCGACGCGCAAGGTGCTTGGTGTTCGCTCCAAGGCGGAGAAATGTAACAAGTTCCACTTAGTTGTGGAGCCATTACGAAGTTATTACGATGCGTGCATACGTGTTGTAGAATACTCAATCGCTGTCGTTTTCTAGAGAAAGATGATTGCTTGTGAAGAAGGAAGACGCAATTGAGCTCGAGGGTACGGTAAAGGAACCGTTGCCCAATGCCATGTTTAAGGTTGAGCTCGAGAACGGTCATTCGGTTCTGTGCAACATTTCTGGCAAGATCCGAATGAATTACATCCGTATTCTCCCCGGTGACAGGGTTGTCGTGGAGCTTTCCCCGTACGACCTTACCCGCGGCCGCATCACCTATCGCTACAAATAGCGGCACGCATACACGCACTCCATTTCCGGCTGCAGGCTTAGCTCAACCTACGGTCGGATTGTGTGTGAAGACCAGCCATAGTTTTAAACGCCTGCGGCTGGGCGAGTAGATAGTAGGGAAGTAGTTTGAGCGCTACCGAAAGGAAGAACGATGAAGGTACGTCCTTCGGTCAAGAAGATGTGCGATAAGTGCAAAATCATTAGGCGCCATGGCAAGGTCCTCGTCATTTGCGAGAACCCCCGTCATAAGCAGCGTCAGGGTTAAGAGAGGAGACTACGTTGGCCCGTATTAATGGTGTCGACCTCCCGCGTGAGAAGCGCGTTGAGATCGGTCTGACCTACATTTACGGCATCGGCCGCACCACTGCGACGAAGATCTGCGTCGAGTGCAACGTTAACGTGGATACGCGCGTTAAGGACCTCACCGAGGATGAGGTTAACGCCATCCGCGATTATATCGATAAGAACCAGATCATGGTTGAGGGCGATCTCCGCCGTGAGCGCAACCAGAACGTCAAGCGCCTTATGGACATCGGCTGCAACCGCGGCCTTCGTCACCGCAAGGGCCTCCCGGTCCGCGGCCAGCGCACCCACACTAACGCTCGTACCCGCAAGGGCCCGAAGCGTCAGATCGGTGCTAAGAAGAAGAAATAAGGAGCGCTAGATAGATGGCTACTGCTAAGAAGAACGTTCGCGCTGCCCGTCTGAAGCGCGCGGACCGTAAGAACATTTCCGTGGGCCAGGCTCACATTCGTTCTACGTTCAACAACACGATCGTTTCGATCACCGAT
This sequence comes from uncultured Collinsella sp., assembly GCA_934654765.1. Taxonomy (GTDB): domain Bacteria; phylum Actinomycetota; class Coriobacteriia; order Coriobacteriales; family Coriobacteriaceae; genus Collinsella. The sequence continues at coordinate 15,425 of CAKUGX010000016.1, forward strand.
CCCCAGGGCAACGTCATTTCCTGGAAGTCGGCTGGCCAGGTGGGCTTCAAGGGCTCCCGTAAGTCCACGCCGTTCGCTGCCCAGATGGCTGCCGAGGCTGCTGCCAAGCAGGCCATGGAGCACGGTATGAAGAAGGTTTCTGTCTTCGTCAAGGGCCCCGGCTCCGGTCGTGAGACCGCCATCCGCTCCCTCCAGGCTGCTGGCCTCGAGGTCTCGAGCATCCAGGACAAGACCCCCATTCCGCACAACGGCTGCCGCCCCAAGAAGCGTCGCCGCGTGTAACTGAAAGGATCGTATCAATATGGCAATCGACAGGACTCCTGTTCTTAAGCGCTGCCGTCAGCTCGGGATCGATCCCGCTGAGCTCGGTTACAGCAGCAAGAAGGAATCTATCCGTCAGCCCAAGCGCCGTCGCAAGGAATCTGAGTACGGCATGCAGCTGCGCGAGAAGCAGAAGGTCAAGTTCATCTATGGCGTTCTGGAGAAGCAGTTCCACGGCTACTTCAACAAGGCCCGTAAGATGAACGGCGTCACCGGTGAGAACCTCATGATCATCCTTGAGTCTCGCCTCGACAACGTCGTCTTCCGTCTTGGCTTCGCCCGTACCCGCAAAGAGGCTCGTCAGTCCGTCCGTCACGGTCACTTCACCGTGAACGGCAAGCGCGTGGACATCCCGTCCTACCGCGTCAAGGCCGGCGACGTCGTCGCTGTCGGCGAGAAGTTCCGTGACCTCCTCCCCATCAAGGAGGCTCTGATTTCCTCCGAGCGCTTTGAGGTCCCTGGCTGGCTCGAGGTCGATATCGAGAAGCTGTCTGGTAACGTGCTCGCTCTGCCGACGCGTGAGCAGATCAGCGGTGATATCAACGAGCAGCTCATCGTCGAGCTCTACTCTAAGTAGTCCATCCGGGCTGCTGAGGCTGGAGGTAATACATGTCAGAATTCATTAGGCCTCAGGTTCAGGTCGAAGAGATCAACGAGACGTCTGCTCGTGTCTCCGTCGAGCCGCTCGAGCGTGGTTACGGCGATACGCTTGGAAACTCCCTTCGTCGCGTTCTTCTGTCCTCGCTCGAGGGTGCCGCCGTCGAGGCTATTCAGATCGATGGTGCGCAGCACGAGTTCATGACCATCCCTAACATGGTCGAGGATGTCACCGACATCGTCCTGAATGTCAAGGGTCTTGTCTTCAGGGCTCTCGGCACGACCGACGAGGCGACCGCCACCATCTCGGTTGACGGCCCCTGCGAGGTCACCGGTGCGGACTTCTTTATTCCGTCCGAGTTTGAGCTGGTCAACCCCGAGCAGCACATCGCTACGCTCACCGAGGGTGGCCATCTCACCATGAGCATGCGCATCGGCTATGGCCGCGGCTATGTCTCTGGCGAGGCTAACAAGCGCGACAACGATCCCATCGGTGTGATCCACGTCGACTCGCTGTACTCGCCGGTTTCCCGTTGCGCCAAGCTCGTTGAGGCTTGCCGTGTCGGTCAGCACACCGACTACGACCGCCTTGTCCTCGAGATCGAGACCAACGGCTCCATCGCCCCGCGCGACGCCGTGGTCCAGGCTGCCAATATCATCAACCAGCATATGGCCGCCTTTATGAACCTTGCCGAGACCCCCGAGGTCGAGGAGGAGGCTTCGATCTTCGCTCCCGAGGTCACCAACGACAACGCCGAGCTGGACAAGCAGATCGAGGATCTGGACCTTTCCGTCCGTTCCTACAACTGCCTTAAGCGCGCCAGCATTCACTCGGTCCGTCAGCTCGTTGAGTTCTCGGAGAACGATCTGCTCAACATCCGTAACTTCGGTGTTAAGTCGATCGAGGAAGTGAAGGACAAGCTTGAGTCCATGGGCCTGAGCCTGAAGGCTTAATGCTTCGCATATTTGAGGAGAAACTAGACCATGCGTCACAACGTTAAGAAGGGCCTGAAGCTCGGCACCGATGCGAGCCACACCAAGGCCATGAAGAAGAGCCTGGCCAAGGCCCTCTTCGAGAACGACCGCATCAAGACCACCGAGACCCGCGCTAAGGCGCTGCGTTCGGTCGTCGACCCGATCATCACCTGGGCCAAGAAGGGCGACCTGCACTCTCGTCGTCTGGCCATCGCCAAACTCGGCGATAAGCAGCTCGTTGCCGAGATCTTCGACAAGGCTGCCCAGGGCATGTGGCAGGACCGCAACGGCGGTTACACCCGCATCATGAAGCTCGGTAACCGCAAGGGCGACAACGCCCCCATCGTTATCATGGAGCTCGTCACCGAGCCTTGCACGCCTAAGGCCAAGAAGGCTGCTCCGGCCCCCAAGAAGGCCGCTGCTCCCAAGAAGGTCGAGGCTGTCGAGGAGACTGCTGCCGAGGAGAGCGCTGAGTAGACATTCCGTCTGCATAGGCTATATTCGAGGGGTACGTTCGCGTACCCCTCTTTTTTTGCCGCGATACCGTTGCTTGTTTGTTGGGAGCGCCCATGACTGCGCCGTCTGATTTCAATTCGATTCCTGAGCTCGATGCCACGCTTGTATTCCGTGTTGCCTATGATGGCTCGTCGTATAGCGGATTTGCCGAGCAGCCGGGACAGACGACGGTTGCTGGTGAGCTACGTCGAGCCATCGAGACGCTGCTTCGCCGCCCGATCGATCTGACGTGCGCGGGGCGTACCGATGCAGGCGTGCATGCCGTGGCTCAGTACATCAGCGTGCCCGTTACGGACGCTGAGCTCGCTTGTACGCGCCGTAGGTGGCTGCGGGCCATGGATGCCCTGCTGCCCAAAGATATCGCCATAAACGAGGTCTACAAGGCCCGTAAAGGCTTTTCTGCACGTTTTGACGCGCGTTCCCGTACGTATACATACCGTATTGCCGATCGCGATGCGCGCCCCGTGCTGTCCCGCGGTGCCGTGTGGTGGCATCGCTATCCCTTGGATGTTGAGGCTATGTCTGCTGCCTGCCCCGCGCTGCTGGGCGAGCAGGACTTTAAAAGCTTTTGCAAGGTTGCCTCGGCCGTTGGCAAGCCCACGCATCGCTGCGTGATGCGTGCCGAGTTTGGCCATGAGGTTGCGTTTGGCGAGGACATCCTGACGTTTACCATCGAGGGCAATGCGTTTCTGCATTCGATGGTCCGTACAATCGTGGGCACGCTTGTCGAGATTGGCATGCATCGCCGTGAACCCGAGTGGATGCGCGAGGTTATCGATGCCTGCGAGCGTACTGCCGCCGGTCCCACGGCTCCTGCCTGCGGCCTTACGTTTATGGGCGTGGATTACGATCCCGCCGAGCTTGTCGTGCTCGACTAGGGGAGGGCTCGACGCGCCGTTCGTCGGCACCTGTCATCTGTGGGCTGCGCGTGTGCAACATCTGTTCTTGGCGTGCAATACAACCGGTGTCTCATTGCTTTTATTGCCGGGGTGTACCATGAACCACGGTTTGATTCATTGCTGTCGAGAGGACGGATAATTTGGTTCGACGTGGCTCGCATCCGCGACTTTCGGTGATCCTTGTGGTAGAAGGTTCGCCCAGCTATGCGATGCGTGCGCTCGAGAGTATCCAGAACCAAGACCTCTACGATTTGCAGATTGTCGTTGTCTGCCGCGATGCTGTGCCCGGTGTGCGCCATTCGCTTCAAGTTGCTGCCGACAGGGACATCCATATTGATTTGATTGACGTCGAGGACGCGAAGCGCGGCGCTTGTCTACGTGCCGGTTTTGCTGCCTCGCGCGGCTCTCAAATCACCGCTATGAACGCCGATGAGTGGTTTGCTCCGCAGTCCCTTTCCAAGATGGTCGATATCGCGTGCGATACTGCGGCAGACATAGTGTTCCCTACGGTGTCGCTCGACCGCTATGATGCGCATCGAGAGCGCCATTCGCGCGTCTTGGATGCTGCCTCTATTGTCATTGAAGACAAGTCTTCGATGGTGACCGGGCTGCCCCAGCTGATTTTAGGCGGCCTAGTCGTTCAGACCTCTGGCGTGATGTATAGCCGTCTGCTGTTTGAGGCATGCCTGTCACACGGCAAGGCGTACCGTACGGTTGAGTTTATGGCATATGCGCTCTCGCAGGCGCAGCGCGTCTCCGGCTGCGGCGACGCTTGTTTCCACGCGGTGGCGCCTAAGCTTACAGATGCCTTTGATCCCACCATGTATGCTAGGGTAGCCGATGACACCCGAGCGCTCGACGAGCTTGCGGACTCACTCTCGGAAGCAGATAGCGGTGGTCGGCTCAAGCTGGCAAGCCAAAAGTTCTACTTTGCCGGACTGGTCGCCTGCATTGAGAATTTGTGTCTGAGCCCGCATGGGGTGTCGTCAATCGAGCGTTCCGCCCGCATGCGTGATATGCTCGAGGCGCCTCGAACCCGTCAGATGGTCGCCGCGCTCAAGGATAACCATCGGGGGCTCGGTCTGTTGTTTGGGCCGATCGCCAGCGCTAAGCCCGCGCGCTGCGTGATGTGTACGCATCTGGCAGCTTTTCTTAACCGGACGGGCGCAAAAACCGCCTAAACGGCTCATTACGAAACAAACTTGCATAGAATTGTTTCGAAATGCGTTCTTATACACAAAAGCCTTCAAATAGCGTTAAACTATTCAATCACTGATTGATTGTCTCCGCCATCTTTTGGAGAGAGGGTTTGTATGGCTAAAAAACGCAATGGGCGCCAGGATGCCATTAGAGATATTGTGCGCAATAAGGATGTCCGCACGCAGCGCGTGCTGGTTGATGAGCTCCGCGCTATGGGCTTTGATTGCACGCAGGCGACTGTCTCTCGCGATATTGCCGATATGGGGCTGCGTAAGCTCCCCGAGGGCATCTATGTTCTGGCAGAGGACCTGCACCTGCAGCGTATGGTTTCCGAGCTCGTAACGGGCGTTCTGCGTACCGATAATCTGGTTATGATCAAGGCTCAGCCTGGCACGGCTTCCGGCATCGCCGCCGCCGTTGATGCGGCAGAGTTGCCCGATGTGCTTGGCTCGCTTGCCGGCAACGATACGATTTTGGTTATTGCCCAGACGGCCGAGGACGGCGAGCGCCTCGAGGCGCTGATCAATAAGCTGAGCAATTCTCGCAAGTAGGCGTGCGGGTCGTGCGCTCGGCACTGCGTGCGCTTACATAGCGGCTTGTAAGGGGTATCGACGTTGGTCGGTACCCCTTTTTGTTTGCCGGTATAAAGACCGCCCACCAGGTCGCTTCAAACTAAAAGGCCCCGAGCAGTTCAATAAGCTGCTCGGGGCCTTGTTGGCTTTAGTCGCGTACTTCTTAGCCGACCGTATCGTCAGGCGTGGGCGAGGGGTCGGGAGTGGGCGTAGGCGTAGGCGTGCCGCCATCGCCGCCGGTCGAACCACCAGTGGAGCCGCCCGTCGAGCCACCAGTGGAGCCGCCCGTCGAGCCACCGGTCGTACCGGTGCCGCCGGTGGTGTCGCCGCCCGTGGTCTCGGTGGTCGTGGTCGTCGTGGTAGTCGTTGTGGTGGTTTCCTCTTCCTCTTCCTCTTCGTCCTTGTCGTCGTTCTCCGACTTCTTGGTGTTGTTGGTGCCGTAGAACTTCCAGACGCTGTTGTTCTTGTAGGTGGGCGCCGTTCCGGTCGCAAACTCCTCGCGCTCGGTACCGGTCAGAACGGTGTTCATAAACCGCTTAAAGACAGGCAGGTTGGTGCTGTCGCCCAGCAGGTCCGTGCCGTACTTTTGGATGGGGATCTCGCCCGCGGAATAGCCGGTCCACAGGGCGCACGCCAGCTGCGGGGTATAGCCGCAGAACCACAGGTTGGTGGTGTTGTCGGTGGTGCCCGTCTTGCCGGCATAGGGCTGGTTGACACTCAGGGCGCCGGCAGCACCCGTACCGCTGCCCTTCATGACGCCGGACAGAACATCGGTGACCGCGGCGGCCTCGCCCTCGGTAAGCACCTGTGAGGGATTGTCGGTGTGCTGGTACAGCACCGAACCGGTACGAGAGTCAATCTCGGTGATGGCGATCGGCTGGCGATAGTAGCCGCCGTTGGCAAACGTCGCGTAGGCGGCGGCCATCTCGAGTGGCGAGATCGAGCCGGTGCCGAGCGTCATGACGGGAACGTCCTCGATGTTGTCCTTGGCGGGGTCGATGCCGAGCTTTTTGACGAGCGAGATGATCTTGCTGTTGCCGACGGCTTCCGCCACCTGGATGTAGCCGGTGTTGGAGGAGTATGCCGTCGCCTGCTTAAGCGTGATGTTGCCGTAGCTCTGGTTGGCGTAATTTTGGACCTCGGTCGTGGTGCCCTTGGCCTTGAGCGGCGAGTTGCAGTTGAGGGTGACGTTGGGGTTCATGCCGTTTTGGATGGCAGTTGCCAGCGTAAAGGCCTTAAAGGTGGAGCCGACGGGACGCTTGGCCGTGGCATGGTTTACGTGGTTCTCGTCGGCGTTGTAGTCGTAGCCGCCCACCATGCACTTGATGTAGCCGGTCTTGGGGTCGACGACGACCATGCCCATGTCCAGGCCGTCAAGCGAGAGCGTGTCGAGCTGCTCGCGGACGGCATTCTCTGCCACCTGCTGCATCGTGGGGTCGATGGTGGTCTTGACGGTCAGGCCGCCCTTAAAGAGCACGTCGGTCGAGAACTCCTGCTCCAGCAGCTGCTTGACGTAGGAGACAAAGTAGGGCTGTGAGTACACGTCGACGCCGCTGCCCGAAATCTCGGTCACGTTAAGAGTGATGGGCTCGGCCTGCGCGGCATCGTGCTCCTCTTGCGTGATGTGGCCCAGGCGCAGCATGTTGTCGAGGACCTTGTTGCGACGGGACAGCGCCAGGTCGGGATTGACCGTGGGGTCGTACTGCGAAGGTGAGTTGGGAAGGCCGATCAGCAGCGCGGCCTCGCTCAGGGTCAGGTCGGCGGCGCTCTTGGACAGATAGGTCTCGGCCGCGGCCTCGATGCCGTAGGCGCCGTGACCGTAGTAGATTGTGTTGAGGTACATCATGAGGATCTCGTCTTTGGAGTACATGTCCTCCATCTTGATGGCGATGTAGGCCTCGCGTACCTTGCGCTCGATGGTCGAGTCGAATTGCTCCTCCTGCAGGATGGTGTTGCGCACCAGCTGCTGGGTGATCGTAGAGGCGCCCTCGTGGCCGCCGCCGAGGGTTGCCACCGCAGCACGCGCGATACCCCACAGGTCGATACCGCCGTGCTCGTAGAAGCGCTCGTCCTCGACGTCAACGGTGCCCTGCAGCACGTAGGGGGAGACCTCGTCCTTGGTGATGGACTTGCGGTTTTGCGTGTAGAAGCTCGCGATCTTGTTGCCGTTGCAGTCGACGATCTCGGTGGGCTCGCTCACCAGATACGCGTTGGCGTCGGTGTAGTCGGGCAGATCGGACAGCCAGCGGTTGACGTTGCCGACCATGCCGATGCCAAACGCTACGCCTGCAATCAGCAGAAAGCCCAAAAACGAGAGCAGGATTATGGGCAGGGCATGCGTCTTCGAACGGCTGCGTCCCTGTCGTTGGCGAGGACCCATATATTGACCTCCAGGTATGTCGTGCCGGGCGGCGGATGTGCCGTCGGGGCAGGATGGACATAAGTTATTACACGATAAACCAAACGGGGCGCGAGAGGCCTCGTGTATGCTGGAAGACGGCATTTTTCAGAGTGAATGCATACCTTGGTAAGGAGTTTGTCGATGGCGATTCGGGCGATGGGGCCGAGCGGACAATACGAGACTGGATTGGATGTTGTCAGTGCGGCGCTGCCCGAGCTGCTGGCGCCGGCGGGCGGGCTCGACCAGATGCTCGCGGCTGTTGCGGCGGGCGCCGATGCCATCTATGCGGGCCTGGGCGGTTTTAACGCCCGCGTGAGTGCACACGGTTTTACCGACGACGAGTTTGCGCGCGGTTGTGCCGTGGCGCATGCCCATGGCGTGCGTGTGTACGTGACGCTCAACGTGTTCGTGTTTGACGATGAGTTGTCCGACGCGGTGGCGTTGGGAGCTCATGCACTGGAGCTGGGCGCCGATGCTCTGATTGTGGCCGATGCCGGGTTAGCCTGCGCGCTGAGCGCGGCGATTCCCGGGGTCGAGATTCACCTGTCTACGCAGGCGGGCGTTCATAGCGAAGGCGCCGTGCGGCTTGCCGCCGATGAGTTGGGGGTCGAGCGCGTGACGACGGCGCGCGAGCTGACGGTCGACGAGATTGCGGCGCTCTGTGCCACGGGCGTGCCCATCGAGGTATTCTGCCACGGTGCGATTTGCATCGGCTATTCGGGGGCGTGCGAGTTCTCGGCCCTGCGGCGTGGACGATCGGCGATGCGCGGCGACTGCACACAGCCGTGCCGTCTGGCGTACGACCTAGTGGACGAGGCGGGACAGAGCGTTGTCGCCGTCGAGGGAGATCGTCTGCTGTGTCCGCATGACTATCTGGGTATTGCGCATCTGCCCGAGCTTGTAGATGCTGGCGTTGCGTCGCTCAAGATCGAGGGGCGCATGAAGAACCCCGATTACGTATTCAACGTGGTGCGGGTTTGGCGCCGGGCGCTCGATATGCTGCGCGACGGCGCGTGGTACCCCGGTACCGTGGAAGAGCTTGAGCGCGAGCTGGGAAGGTCGTTTAACCGTGGGTTCACCGATGCGTACCTGCGAGGGCGTTCGGGTGCCGAGCTGATGAGCTTTGAGCGTGCAATTAACCAGGGCGTGCGCGTGGGGCGCTTGGTCGCTGTGGGCCACGAAGAGGTGACCGTTGAGCTCGATGCCGCCGTGGCTGCGGGCGATACACTCGAGATCCGGTTTTATCCGGGCGCTGACGCACGGCCCGACGTGCCCAAGCGCTGGCCGCAGGTGCCCTGCCCGGTGGATGCCGCGGCGGGGGAGCGCGTTGCCGTGCATTGCAAACGCAAGGTGGATGCGGGCTGCGAGGTCTTTTTGATTCGCAGCGCCGGCGTGCTGGAGCAGACGGCGACGGCGCTGGAGCGCATGCGCGCCGAGGCGGACGCGGTCACGCCTGTTGCGCGCGCCATCGAGGTACTGCCCTTTGAGGGCGCCCTGACTGTTGGTGGCGTGCCCGAGGCAGCGTTGGCGGAGCCGGCGGAGCAAGGAGCTTCCGCTCGCATGGTCTTTGCCTGGCAGCTGATGGATACCGATCCGTGTGACGAGCTCGATCTGTCCGATGCGACTGTGGTGCTCGATGAGGTCTGTCGCGCGGGCGATGCCGAGCGGACTCGGTCGCTGATGCGGCGTGCCGGGCGCGTGGTCTGTCGCAACTTGGGGCAGGTGGCGATAACTCGCGAGCTGGGCGTGGCGTTTGACGTGGCGGCGCCGGTGTTCTGCGCGAATCGTGCCACGCTTGCCTGGCTGCGCGGGCTTGGTGCGGGCCGTGTGTATGTGCCGGCCGAGTTGCTCGGCAATGATGCGGAACGCGTGGCCGGGCTGGTGGCCGAATCCGGCGTCCATGGTCCCGTCGATGCTGACCGCCCTGAGCTTATGGTGTGCGAGCACTGCCTGCTGACCGCCGAGGGCACCTGTGCCACCGATGCAACGGGGCAGGTTCATTGTCGTGACTGCCAACGCCGTCGGCTGACGCGCTATCTAGTCGAGCGTGACGGCACGCGTCTGCCGGTCGCTATCGACGCCTGCGGCAGGACGAGGATTTTTCTGTCGTAGGTGTTTGGCCGCGCCGTTTTGGTTATTATTAGTGGGTTTATGAACTTCCAGCACCGCCGTATCCGGTGAGGGTGCTATAGCAAAAGGAGGATACCCAATGCTGTCTGTCGACGAGCAAATGCGTATCATCACCTCGGGCGCTGCCAAGATCGTCCCCGAGGCCGACCTTCGCAAGAAGCTTGAGAAGGGCGAGCCCCTCAACATCAAGCTCGGCGTCGATCCCACCAGCCCCGACCTGCACCTGGGCCATGCCGTGCCCCTGCGCAAGATGCGTCAGTTCCAGGACCTGGGCCACAACGTCACCCTCATCATCGGCAACGGCACCGCGCTGATCGGCGATCCTTCGGGCAAGAACTCCACCCGCCCGCAGCTTTCGCAGGAGCAGATCGAGGCTAACGCCGAGACCTACGTGAGCCAGGCCATGAAGATCCTGGATCCCGAGAAGACCACCATCGTGCACAACGGCGACTGGATCCTGTCGATGGATCTGGCCGGCCTGCTGCAGGTGTGCTCCAAGTTCACCGTCGCCCGCATCCTCGAGCGCGACGACTTTACCAAGCGCTACCAGTCCCAGACGCCGATCGCCCTGCACGAGTTCCTGTACCCCGTGATGCAGGCCTTCGACTCCGTGCAGATCAAGGCCGACGTCGAGATGGGCGGCACCGATCAGCTCTTCAACCTGCTCGCCGGCCGCGAGCTCATGGAGAAGATGGGCATGGAGCCGCAGGTCGCGCTCACCATGCCGCTGCTCGAGGGCACCGATGGCGTGCGCAAGATGTCCAAGTCCTACGGCAACTACATCGGTCTGACCGACGCTCCCAAGGATATGTTCGGCAAGACCATGTCCATCCCCGACGAGATGATCGGCAAGTACTACCGTCTGGCCAGCTCGCTCACCCCGGCCGAGGTCGACAAGATCGACGCCGCCCTGGCTGACGGTTCCGCCGACCCCTATGAGCTCAAGCGCGCCCTGGGCCGCGACCTGTGCGACACCTACCACGGCGCCGGTGCCGGCGACGAGGCGCAGGCCGAGTTCGACCGCGTGTTCAAGGAGGGCCAGCTGGCCGACTTCCCCGAGAAGCATGTTGAGCTGACCGTCAACGACGAGGGCCAGATCTACCTCGCCGGCCTGCTCAAGGACCTGGGTCTTTCGGCCAGCGCCGGCCAGGCCCGTCGCGACATCGACGGCGGCGGCGTCAAGATCAACGGCAAGGCCGTGGCTCCCAAGAGCTACAACATCGACCCCAGCGCCCTCAAGCTGGGCGATACCCTCTCCGTAGGCAAGCGCAAGGGCTTCAAGTTGATTTAGTTACGCGGTTTTACCAAACCGCGTAACGACTCGACGCTGCGCGGGCTCCAGAGCGACAACTTGTCATTCAAAGAGGGCGGCATGACCAGAAGGTCTATGCCGCCCTCTTTTTGGTGCAAAGGGGTCAGGTTACTTTGCACCAACATGGTGCAGACA
>CAKUGX010000017.1 GCA_934654765.1 uncultured Collinsella sp.
GGCCGAGTTCGGCACCTCGCCGCGCTCCATTGCGCTCGCCTTCGCTCGTTTCTGGGCGGGTAAGGAAGCGCCGGGCGCGCTCAACGAGGAGGGCAACGGCGCGGTGCGCATCATGACGGTGCATGCGTCCAAGGGTCTGGAATATCCGGTCGTGGCGGTTTCCGAGTGCTTTGGCGTACGTAAGTCGACCGGAGCCGCCCAGATGGGGCGTGTCGAGGGCGGCGCGCAGGTTGTGGCGCTGCCGGCACGCTTCGATGGCGTTAAACTCGCGGACGGCGCGTTCGTCAAGGGTGACGACGTCAAAAAGCAGTTTGAACACGCATTTAAGGGCAAGGGTACGTCGCTGTGGCTTTCGCCGGAACTTATGGACGACGTCTGTGCGACGGGTTCTCCCGCCGAGGCATTTGTGCGCCTGCGCAACGACGACCTGCAACTTTCGCTCGAGGAGCGGGCCCGCTTGCTCTACGTCGCCATGACGCGTGCGCGCGAGCTGGTGATTCTGGCGATGGACGTCGCCGTGAGCCGCGGTAAGGTGCCGGCGCCGTCTTTCGACGTCGAGTCCGACCTGACCTATGACGTGCTGCGCCGTATTCTGCCTGGCCAGGGCCTGGGTATGCCGCAGCTCGATGCCGACCACTTGGTGTTCGACAATTCCCAGCCGGGCGACTATGAGCTTATCTCGCTGGCAAACTTTACCTTTGGCGAGCAGACGTTTGAGGCTAACGCTTCGCTGGATGCCGAGGGCAAGCTTGTCCGTGGTGATGCGGAAGCGGAGGTTGTTGATGCGGGTGCCCGCGTCGCCGTTCCCGGTCCTGCCGACCCCGAGCCCGATGCGTTTGAGCTTGTGTATCCCCAGGCCGTGGGCGTGCGTATGGGCACCTGCCCGTATCCAGCGCGCGATTCGTACAGCTATTCGTCGATTGCCGCGGCGCTGCATGCCGAGGCCGAGGACCGTGCGGCCGAGGCCCGCGTGCCCATGGACGAGGCTGGCGACGATGCGGAGTCGGATGGCTCCGAGATGACGGATGTGGGTGTGGCCGCTATCGAGCTTGCCGCCAATCCCATGGCCTTGGGCTCGGCGTTTCATGCCGCCTGTCAGTGGCTCATCGAGATGGGCGTCGACGAGCTTCCTGCCGAGCGCACCGATGCGCTGGCACGTCTGTGGCACCTGACGCCGGAGCAACGCGAGCGTTTCGATGTCGCCCTGAATCGCTGGCTCAGGTCGGCGGTCCGTGCCGAGCTGCTCGCGTGGCCGTGTGTCCGCGCCGAGGTGCCGTTCTTCTCGCTGGGCTGCGAGGACGAGGACATCGCCCGCTACGGTGCGTATGCCGAGGGCGCCATCGATGCGCTGGCGACCGATCCGGCAGATCCCACGCGCGCGCTGGTTATCGACTACAAGACGGGCGGCACGCCGGACGAGACGCCGGAGCAGCTGCAGGAGAAGCATGCCCTGCAGGCGCGCGTCTATTCGGACGTTCTGCACAAGGCGGGCTTTGTGACGGTAACGGTCAAGTTCGTCCGCGTGGAGCAGGCAGATCCGGCCCTCTTCGTCGAACCCGCCGAGCCCCAAGTAGTCACCTACAACCTCTAGCCTCAATAACTTGCGGTGGAATACGGACTGTTTTGGCCAGAAAAGCCGCCAATCAGTCCGTATTTCACCGCAACTGCAGTAGGAGCCGTGTGGGTTTGGCTAGGTTCGGGTGCTGTCCGTGCCGTGCGGTAAAATCGTTCAGTCAGAACACGAACCCGCATCGGAGCTCATCACATGGCATTCGTCCATCTGCACAATCACACTGTTTTCTCTATGCTCGACGGCGCAACCCGTATCCAGGATATGGTCAATCGCGCTGTTGAACTGGGCATGCCCGCCGTGGCCATTACCGACCACGGCTACATGTACGGCGTGCCCGACCTGGCGCTGGCCTGCGACGCCGTCAACCACAACACGCCCGAGTACAAGACGTGGAGCCACGACAAGGCCTTCTTGGAAAAGGACCGCCGCGACGAGCTGGTGGAGCCCGACCCCGAGGCAAACCCGCGCGAGCACGCCCAGTACGTTAAGGACATGGCAATGTGGGACGAGAAGGGCAACATCGACGAGCTCAAGCCGCCGCTGGTCATCAAGCCCATCTTTGGCTGCGAGGTCTACTTTACGCCGGACGAGACGCTCGCCCGCGACCACAAGCCCGAGCTCTACCACATGATCCTTTTGGCCAAGGACCAGGAGGGCTACGTCAACCTGATGCAGACGGTCTCCGAGGCCGCCGTGCAGGGCTTTTACTACAAGCCGCGCGTGACGCTCGACAACCTGCGCCGCCACGCCAAGGGCATGATCTGCACGAGTGCCTGTATCGCTGGCATCATCCCCAAGTACATCGACCGCGGCGACATGGAGGGCGCCATCAAGTGGGCCGAGACCTTCCGCGATACCTTCGAACCCGGCGACTTTTACATCGAGATCCAGGAACACGGCATCACTACCGACAATGGCCTGACCGACGAGCAGATGGACCGTACGCTCATCGATATCGCCAAGCAGGTGGGCGTCAAGGTCATCGCCACTAACGACTTCCACTACCTGCGCCGCGAGGACGCGCCCGTGCAGGATGTCATCATGTGCATCGGTATGAATGCCAAGGTCGACGACCCCAACCGCATGCGCATGACCGGCTCGGAGTTTTACATGAAGACCGAGGAGGAGATGCGGGCGATGTTCCCGTATTGCCCCGAGGCCTGCGACAACACGCTCGAGATCGCCGACAAGTGCTACGTGGAGCTGGACTGGGACTCCATCATCCTGCCGCGCTTCCCGCTGCTCGATCCCGGTGAGACGCACGAGAGCCAGTTCCGCCGCGAGTGCGAGAAGGGCCTGCGCCAGCACTACGGCGACGACTGGGCCACGCGCGAGATCGGTGGCGTCAACATCAAAGAGCGCTTTGAGTACGAATACAAGGTCATTTGCGACAAGGGCTTTGCCGCCTACTTCTTGATCGTTGCCGAGTACGTGCAATGGGCCAAGGACAACGGCATCGGCGTCGGCCCCGGCCGTGGCTCGGCCGCCGGCGCTATCGTCGCCTACGCCATGAACATCACCGCGTTCGACCCGCTCGAGAACGGCCTGATGTTCGAGAGGTTCCTGTCCCCGCAGCGTACCGAGATGCCCGATATCGATATGGACTTCGACGATGAGCGGCGCCTCGAGGTCGTTGAGCACGTTCGCCAGCTCTACGGCCCTGAGAAGGTCACCCACGTCATCACGTACTCGACCATCAAGGCCAAGCAGGCCATCAACGACGCCGCGCGCGTCCTGGACTACCCGGTCTACATGGGCCAGCGTCTGTCCAAGATGGTCTCGAGCGACCCCAAGGTCAAGCTCAAGCAGGTGCTCGATAAACAGCCCGGCAAAGAGGACCTCTTTAACCCCGATTTTGCCGAGGCCTATAAAAAGGACGACGACGCCCGCCGCATTATCGACACGGCGCTCTCGATCGAGGGCCTCACCCGTGGCGAGGGTGTGCACGCGTGCGCCGTTCTGATCTGCCGCGATCCCGTCAACGAGCACGTGCCCACCAAGCTCGATACCAAGGGCGGCGTCGAGATCACCCAGTACGAGGGCCATACCGTTGCCGACATGGGCCTGCTCAAGATGGACTTCCTGGGCCTGCGTACGCTGACGGTTATCTCCAAGGCCAAGGCCAACATCAAAAAGAACTTTGGCATCGACATCAAAGAGGAAGAGATTCCCTTTGACGACCCCGAGATCTTTAAGCTCATGGGCTCCGGCCACACCGCCGGCGTCTTCCAGGTCGAGTCCGCCGGCATGACGGCCACGATCAAGAACATGAAGCCCACCGAGTACAAGCACGTCGTAGCATTGATCGCCCTGTACCGCCCGGGCCCGCTGGGCGCCGGCATGGTCTCGTCCTACATCAACCGTATGAACGGCAAGGAGCCGGCGGTTTCCTACGATGACCGCCTGGACGACATCCTGGGCGAAACCTACGGCACCATGGTCTACCAGGAGCAGGTTATGCTCATCTCCGTCGAGATGTGCGGCTTCTCCAAGGGCGAATCGGACTCGCGTATCCGTAAGCCCGTGGCTAAGAAAAAGATCAAGCTGCTCACGTCGACGGTGCTGCACTGGGAGGATGGCTCGGACGAGACCACCTACGACCACTGGATGAACGGCGCCATCAAGAACAACTACACGCGCGAGGTCGCCCAGAAGATTTGGGACGATGTTCTTGAGTTCGCGTCCTACGCCTTCAACAAGTCGCACTCCGCCGGTTACGCCATTCTGGTTATGCAGACGGCATGGCTCAAGGCGCATTATCCGCACGAGTACATGGCGGCCGTTCTGACGTCCTACACGGGCAAGACCGACAAGATCGTGCACTACGTCTCGGCGTGCCGTCACGACGGCATCCCCGTACTGTCGCCAGACGTCAACGAGTCCGGCACCGAGTTCACGGCTACCAAGGAAGGCGTGCGCTTTGGTCTGGCCGGCATCCGTGGCGTGGGCACCGGCGTGGCGCAAGCGATTATCGCCGAGCGCGAGGCGGGCGGTCCGTTTAAGACGCTGCACGACTTTGTTGAGCGCGTGGACTCGAGCCAGGCCAACCGTCGCGTGATCGAATCGCTGATCAAGGCAGGCGCCTTCGACTCCACGGGCTATCCGCGCCGTCAGATGATGCACTTTGTGGACAAGAACAACCCCGAGAACATCATCGACGCCGCGGTTAAGCGCCAAAAGGACCGTGCGAGCGGTCAGACCTCGTTCTTCGACATGTTTGGCGACGTTGAGGGCTCGGGCTTTGAGGTCAGCGTGCCCGATCCGGACGGCCAGGAATGGGACCGCCACCTTAAGCTGAGCCAGGAGAAGGAGGTTCTGGGCATCTACGTCTCGGACCATCCGCTGCGTCCGTTTGAGTATGCGCTCAGCAAAGCGCGCGACTTCTCGTTCTCGCAGATCGATACCGGCTACGAAGTTCAGAATCCTACGGGCGGCACCATCAACCAGGAGATTCCCGAGGGCAAGGCGCTGTGGTGGGCCGGCATGGTCTCGAGCGTGTCCAAGCGCGTGACCAAAAACGGCGACCCCATGGGTATCGTCCAGCTCGAGGACATGGAAGGCGAGGCCACCGTCGTCGTCTTCCCCAAGACCTACAAGGAGGCCGAGGGATATCTGTACGGCGAGGTCGATCCCGAGACCGGCGCGCAGCTGTCCGATGCCTTTGTGCGCATTAAGGGCAAGCTCGAGCGCTCGGACCGCGGCGACCAGATCATCGCGCAGGAGATTGTGCCGCTGGAGCTCAACGAGGAGAACAACAAGCCCAAGGTCTTTGAGGTCATGGTGCCCAACAGCCGCTTTAGCCAGGGCAATATGGCGCGCCTGGCCACGGTGCTCACCACTAACCCGGGCGGCGACCGCGTGGAGATCTTTATTGAGCAGGTGGACGGGCGCGTGCTGCGCGCCGAGGTGCCGGCCAAGGTCAACGCACGCTCGATTCCGCTGCTGGCCGAGGCCAAGGCCATTGTGGGTAACCAGGGCAGGGTAACGGTGATTTAGCGGCGCCTTTGCTGAGGGTAGCTAATTTGGGACGGGGCTATTTTAGCTACCCTTTGGCTGACGGCGGATTGGCTGGGATTTTGAATAATTCTCAACCGACATATGGGGGTAGCTAAAATAGCCCCGTCCCAAATTAGCTACCCGGCGCGAGATTGGAGGAAGTGATGGCGCAGAGGACGTTTGTGCAGGTGCTTCGCAAGGAAGCGGCGCTCAGCGGCACCTTTATGAAGGGGCGTTCGCTCATGCTCAACGGCGCCGTGCTGTCGTTTGAGGACTCCGGCTCGCGCTTTTCCAAGAACGTGACGGTCGAGGGCACGGTGCGCGGTTCGCGCGGCGACCTGTACAAGACGCATGTGGAACTCGATGTGGACGAGCACGAGGTTATCGACTACGACTGCGATTGCCCCGCCGCCTACCGCTACCCCGGCATGTGCAAGCACGCCATCGCCACGGCACTGGCGTATCTGGATGCGAGCGGTACCGAGCCCATCGAGGGCCTGCGCACGCCGGTCCGCACGTTCACGGCGCCGCCTAAGCATTCTGCGCGCCCCGCGCCCGCCACGCCGGCGGTCAACCCCAACTTTCCCTTTCCGGCACCGGTCCCCACGAGCCCGAGCCTCATGAAGGCGCTCTCCGATCTTTCGGACGCGCGTATGGATGAGCTGGCGGGCATGCGCCGCAAGCTCGCCGCCACCGTCGATCCTGATGCCCCCAAGGCGGTATTGGAGCCCTCGCTGGTGCCGTACTACAATCCGCTGTTTGCCGACCGTTTTAGCTGGGCGCTCGAGCTTCGCATCCGCTGCGGCTCGGTATCCTACGTGGTCAAGGACATCGACGGCATGGCCGGCGCCTACGTGCGCGGGGGCACGTTCTCGTACGGCAAGAAGCTCACGTTCCTCCATACGCCCGAGGCTTTTGACGAGGTTTCGGTGCGCCTGCTCGACCTTGTTGCGACGACGGTTGCCTATCTTTGCGACATCACGAGTTCGCGCTCGGCGTCGTACGACTTTGCACGCAGCGGTTTTGTCGCCGAGCGCCAGCTGCCCTTGTCCGAGCATGACATCGTATACATGCTGGACCTGCTGCGCGGCCGGACCATTTCCTTTGAGCCCGCCTGGTCGCGGGGGACGACGACGCATCGTTCCTACGAGGTGGCGGTTGAGTCGGCACCGGAGGGGGAGGACGAGGCCTCGGCAAAACGCCCGCCGCTCCTTGCCGCCAAGATTGCGCCGGCGGCCGGCGGCAGCTATGACCTGCGCCTGCCCGCCGATGCGTACTGTTTTGCCTCGGGCGACGTTGCCTATCTGATCGACACGCATCGCGCGCGCCGTGCCGATGCGGCGTTTGCTCAGCATGCCGCGCCATTCCTTTCGCGTCTGCTGCCTTGCCGCACGCCGGTCCATATCGCCGCCGAACAGGTGGGCGAGTTCTGCCGCATGGCGCTGCCCGTGCTGCGCGAATGCACCGACCTCACCGCTCCTGCCGTGCTCGACACCGTGGCGCCCGAGCCGAGCTTTGCAATGTCAATCGGTGTCAGTGACGGGCTTGTGACCTGCGAGATCTCGGTCGCCTACGGCGATTGGTCGGCAGATCTCTTTAGCCTGGGTGCTCCGGGGAGCCCCTTCGAAGACCAGCGCCCCGGCGTGCCGCCCCGCGACGTTGTGGCGGAGTTTCGCGTTATGGACACGGCTGCCCTGTACTTCGATTTCTACGAGGGTGGACTGGCGTTTGAGGAGCGCGATGACGAGAGCCTGTTCTGCCTGCTGACCGAGGGCCTTGCCGCCTTGTCCGAGCTTGGCGAGGTCATGCTCAGCGACCGCCTGCGCCAGATTTCGGTACGTCCTGCGCCCAAGCTCTCGGTGCGTGCGACCGTCAAGAGCAACCTGCTCGACGTTGAGCTGGGTGCAAGCGGGCTTTCAGCCGCGGACCTTGCCATCTACCTGGACTCGTACAAGCGCCACCAGACGTTTGCGCGCCTGACCTCCGGCGACATCGTGCGCCTGGACGAGGGCGCCCGCGCCGCATTTGGCCTTGCCGAGGACCTGGGCGTCGATGCCGTCGACCTGCTCGATGGCGTGTCACTTCCCGCATCGAGCACCCTGTTTGTCGATAGCATGCTCGCGCGCACGCCCGCGCTCGAGGCCGATCGCGATGCCGCATTCCGTCGCACCGTCGAGCGCCTGGATACGCTCGGCAAGATGGACTTTACGGTGCCGGCATCTCTTAAGGCCACGCTGCGTGGCTACCAGGTCGATGGCTACCAGTGGCTCGGCTCGCTCGAGCATCTGGGCCTCGGCGGCATCTTGGCCGACGATATGGGCCTGGGCAAAACACTGCAGATGATCGCGCATATCCTGGCGCACGTGGAGGCGGGGGATACCAAGCCCACACTCGTGGTATGCCCGGCATCGCTCGTCTACAACTGGACTGCCGAGCTGGAGCGCTTTGCCCCGTCGCTCGATGTGTGCGCCATTGTGGGCGCCAAGGCTCAACGCCGCGTGCAGATCGCCGGCGTGGCCGAGCATGGCGTGGTCGTGACGTCGTATGACCTTATGCGGCGCGATATCGACGAGTACGTCGAGCAGGATTTTGCCCGCGTGGTGCTCGATGAGGCACAGTACATTAAAAATCCGCTCACGCAGGTGGCGCGCGCCGCCAAGCGCCTGCCTGCCGGCGTGCGCTTTGCCTTGACGGGCACGCCCATCGAAAACCGCCTGTCCGAGCTCTGGAGCATCTTCGACTTTTTGATGCCGGGCCTTTTGGGGACGCGCGAGTCGTTTGCCAAGCGCTTTGAGAGCCCCGTCGAGCATGCCGAGGGCGATAGCGCCGCTCGCCTGCAGGCGCTCGTGTCGCCGTTTGTGCTGCGCCGTGTTAAGGAAGACGTGGTGGCCGACCTGCCCGAGAAGATCGAAGACACCGTCATGGCGCAGCTTACCGGCGAGCAGCGCAAGCTCTACCTGGCCAACCAGGACCGCATCGCCCAGCAGGTGCAGCACCGCGAGGCTGGGGAGTTTAAGAAGGACAAACTCAAGGTGCTCGCCGAGCTCACCAAGCTGCGCCAGATCTGCTGCGACCCGCGTCTACACTACGAGGATTACAAGGCGGGGAGCGCCAAGCTCGATACGTGCATGGAGCTCGTGCGCGGCGCACTCGACGGCGGGCATCGCATCCTGTTGTTCAGCCAGTTCACGGGCATGCTCGATATCATCGGTAAGCGCTTGGCCAAGGAGGACATCGGCTTTCTTAAGCTCACGGGCGCTTCGTCCAAGGAGAGCCGCGCCAAGATGGTCGCGCAGTTCCAGGCGGGCGAGGTGCCGGTGTTTCTGATCTCGCTCAAGGCGGGCGGCGTGGGCCTTAATTTGACGGCGGCCGACGTGGTCATCCACTACGACCCGTGGTGGAACGTGGCCGCGCAGGACCAGGCGACCGACCGAGCGCACCGTATTGGCCAGCAACATACCGTGACCGTGTACAAGCTCATCGCCAAGGACACAATCGAGGAGCGCATCATGCAGATGCAGGAGTCCAAACGCGACCTGGTCAACAGCGTGCTCGGCGGCGACGGCATCTCGTCGGCGCTGTTTACCCGCGAGGATGTTCTGGCGCTGCTCGGCGGCGACGGGCGCTAACCCGCTCGGGTGGGGCCGCCGGGGTGGATGGCACACGCTGTCTCATCGTCCCCGCTCGTTATGTGTTCATTTGCGATGCCGTGGATGTTTCGCTTGCCTTTGGGCATAAGAAGCATCGAGAACACCGGCACATCAGCAAAGGAGAACATCATGGCGAAATTCTTTAAGGACCCCGACGGCAAGCTCATTGCCGCCCTTGGCAACGACGTTGCAACCCCTGCCGGCTGCACGGAGCTGACCGCAAACACCGAGGACGCGGCGCACGAGAAGCACGTGCCCGTCGTCGAGAGCGAGCGCGACGGTCACGTGATCCGTGCACGCGTGGGCTCGGTCGAGCATCCTATGGTGCCCGAGCACTACATCGAGTGGATCGCCCTTGAGGCCGAGGGCCGTCTGGAGGTCCATTACCTCCAGCCCGGCATGAAGCCCTCGACGTTTTTTGCCGGCGGCTCCAAGACCGGTACCGTCTATGCCTATTGCAACCTGCACGGGCTGTGGTCCGCGACGTTCTAGGAGCGCGCCCCCGCTCGGGGTATCATAGCTAGCATATGCACATGCAAGCGCCGACTGCATCTTGCGGCCGGCGCTTTTACTACGACAACGATGGTTTACGACGGAAAGGGCTGAGCCATGAAGCTCGCACTTGCACAGATCGATATGCGCCTGGGTGATATTGAGGGTATCTGCGGCCGCATCGAGGACCAGGCTCGTCTGGCCCACGAGCGCGGTGCGCGCGTGCTGTGCGTCCCGGCTCCGCTCTTTATGGGTGCCCTGCCCGGCGGCCTGGTGGGCGCTGCCGACTTTGAGCACGATATGCTCGCCGGCCTGACCGGCGTCGCTGAGCGCATCCAGGAGCTCGACATGATCTGCATCGTGCCCGCGGCGGTTTCGTTTGAGGGCCAGCCCCTGCTTGACTACATGATGCTCAAGGACGGTCGCGTGGTGCCCGCGCGCGCAAGCATTGCCCTGCAGCGCGGCGAGAACAACGACGCGCGTTGGGCGCCGCCGGTGTTCGACGTGGACGGTGTGCGCATTGCGGTGATCTTCGACCTGGACCGCGAGCTCGAGATGCTGCCGACCGGTGTCGACCTCATTGCCTATTTCCAGTTCAACGCATTCGATATGACCGACCGCGAGACCGCTGCCGTTGCCGCCGTGCGCAGTGGAGCCTACCGCAAGATCGCATCCAAGCGCAGCGTGTGGTTTGCCTGCATGGCGCCGGTCGGTGCGTACGACGAGTCGGTGTATACCGGCGGGTCGTTTGTGCTCGATGACTGCGGCCGCGTGGTGGCCCAGGCGCCGTGTTTTGAGGAGAGCCTGCTGGTTCAGGAGATTCAGCGCGGCGTGATGCTCGATGCCTTGGAGGACCATGAGCTGCCCGAGTTTCGCTCGGAGGAGTGGCTGTGGCAGGCGCTGGTGCTCGCCGTGCGCGACAACGCCCGCGCCCACGGTACGTCGCGCGCCGTGGTGGCGCTCGAGGGCGACTTGCCGTCGTCTTTGCTGGCGGCGCTTGCCGTCGACGCCCTGGGCCCGCGCAATGTGATTGGCCTGGTGCTGGGACGCAACCGCATCTTTACGCCGGCGCAGGAGGAGGCCGAGGCGGCTCGTTGTGCCGCCGTCCGTGCCATTGCCGAGCGCCTGCATATTCGCACGGTTGAGCGCGATGCGCCGGATGCGGCGCGCGTGCTCGACCGCGACGTGTCGGCGGGAGACGCCGAGCGCCTGCGCTCGCGCACGCTTGGTTTGATGCTGGAGGACACGGCGCTCGAGCTGGGCGCGATGGCGCTGAGCCCGCTGTCCAAAACCGAGTACGCGCTGGCGGCGCCCGCGCTTTGCGGCGGCTACCAAGGAGATTACGCGCCCTTTGGCGATGTGTACCTGTCGACGCTCGAGTTTGTGGCGCGCGTGCGCAACCGTACGTCTGCCGTGGTGCCGCAGGAGCTCGTGACGCTCAACGCGGTGGAGGATTGCATGGAGCGCGTGCTGGCGCAGGCGCTCTCGACGCTCGACGGTCCGGTCGACATGCTTGACCGCGCGGCGCAGCTGCTCGGTGGGCTTGAACCCGGTGAGGTCGATGGCACGCTCGAGTCGCATGTGGACCGCAATCGTCCTTTCGACGATATTCCGATGGCTGCCGGCAAGCCTGAGGCCTGTTCGCTGCTGCTGATGCTCGTGCGTCAGGGCGAGGCCGCTCGCCGTCAACTGCCGACGGCGCCGATTGTCTCGGCCCGTTCGTTTGCCGAGCGCTCCTGGCCGTATATGCTCGCGTGGTCCGATCTGGGGCTCAGCGGCAAAGAGCGTATGACGGTCGATTCGCTGGCTCGTGCCGAGGTGCGTCGCTTTGCCGACGAGGATGCGAGCGAGCGCATGCGAAGCGAGATGATGGGCGTGCTCGGTGAGCTGCTGGGTATTTCGCCCGAGCAGATGGAGGAGCTGCGTTCCGAGGACGGTCAGCGCCGTCTGCACGAGGGCATGAAGAAGTTTGAGGGCGAGGTCCAGGACGCCATCGACAAGATGATGGGCGGTCAGGGCGGCCCGCAAGGTGGCCCCCAGGGCGGACCGATGCCGCATCCGCCGGTGGATCCAAGACAATTCCCATTCTTCTCGCAGAATTAAACTGGGGATGGGATTCGCTCTCAACCCGACACTTCAACTAAGCATTTTGGCCCCGTTGTGTTATTCTAGAACAGACGTTCGGGAATGATGCGCGGGGCCTTGCCTTGCGTTTGGCAAAAGGCGAGGGGAGGCTGGCTTGGTTATCTTGGGTATCGACCCCGGTTTGGCCCATACGGGTTGGGGGATTATCGAGGAGCGGCGAGGCGAGGTTCGCTGCCGTGCCTACGGTTGCATCGAGACCAGTGCCGGGAGTCCGCTCGCGGTGCGCTTGTCGCACATTGCTCATGACCTTAAGGGCGTGGTCGAGCGGTACCGCCCCGACACGGCTGCCATCGAGAGCATCTACTTTGGTGCCAACGTCCGCTCGGCTATCCCCACGGCACATGCCCGCGGCGCCGCGCTCGTGGCGCTTTCGGAGTGCGCGCTCGAGATCGGCGAGTACACGCCCATGCAGATCAAGCAGGCTGTGGTGGGCACCGGCGCCGCGGACAAGCGGCAGGTCGCCTACATGGTGCGTACGCTTACGCAGCTCGACCACGACCCGCATCCCGACCATGCCGCCGATGCCCTGGCCTGCGCCATCTGTCATGTAAACCTCAGCCGCACCCGCGCCCTCACCGGTGGCGAGTTCTATCAACAGAGAGGAACCGGATACTGATGATTTCCCAGCTCCATGGAACGCTTGTCGAGGCCACGATGAGCTCGGCCGTCGTCGATGTGTCGGGCGTGGGCTTTGAGCTCGGCATCTCGGGCAGCACTGCGGCCACGTTGCCGACGCCCGGCGGCGAGGTCCGCCTCTACACGCGCATGCAGGTGCGTGAGGACGCCATGACGCTCTTTGGGTTTGCCTCCAAGGACGAGCGCACGATGTTCGACCGGCTCGTGTCCGTCTCGGGTGTTGGTCCGCGCCTGGCACTCGCCGTGCTTTCCACCTATACCGTGGGACAGCTGTATTCCCTGGTAATGGCCGAGGACGACAAGGGCATGGCCAAGGTGCCCGGCGTGGGCAAAAAGACGGCGCAGCGCCTGATCTTGGAACTCAAGAGCACCTTTGCCAAGGACAAGGGCTTTGTGCCGGTCGACGTGATTCCCGGGCAGGTTGCGATGCCCGTGCCCGCCGCCGCTCCCTCTGCCGTCGACGATGCCCGTGCGGCACTCCTTTCCATGGGCTTTAGCCCGCAGGAGACCGATGTCGCCCTGAGCGGGTATGATGGGCAGGATATGCGTGTCGAGGATCTGCTCGGCGCGGCGCTTAAGCGACTCGGAATGGATGCGTGATGTGGGAAGCCGATGACTCTCAGGACCTGTGGGCGACGCCCGGCAACTCGCCGGCGGCATCCATGGCGCACGGCGAGCGCATGGTGGGCTCGGAGCTGACGCCCGAGGACCTCGATGTCGACCGCACCTTGCGTCCCCAGCGCCTGGACGATTACTGCGGCCAGGAGCACATCAAGCAGAGCCTGCGCGTGTTGATCGAGGCAGCTCAGAGCCGTGGCGAGACGCTCGACCACGTGATCTTCTCGGGCCCTCCGGGCTTGGGCAAGACCACGCTGGCAACGGTTATCGCTAACGAGCTGGGCGCCCAGATTAAGACGACGAGCGGTCCGGCCATCGCGCGCACCGGCGACCTGGCGGCCATCCTTACCAACCTACAGCCGGGTGACGTGCTGTTTATCGACGAGATCCACCGTCTCAACCGTTCGGTCGAGGAGGTCCTGTATCCCGCGATGGAGGACTTTGCGCTCGATATCGTGATCGGCAAAGGTCCGGCGGCGCGCTCGATTCGCCTGGATATCCCCAAGTTCACGCTGGTAGCGGCCACGACCCGCTCGGGCATGTTGACCGGCCCGCTGCGCGACCGCTTTGGAATTTCGTATCGCCTGGATTACTACACGGTCGAGGAGCTCGCCCAGATCGTGACGCGCTCGGCGACTATCCTGGGCGTGACGATTGACCATCCCAGTGCGCTTGAGATCGGCTCGCGCTCGCGCGGCACGCCGCGTCTTGCCAACCGTCTGCTCAAGCGCGTGCGCGATTACGCGCAGGTGCGCGGTAACGGCCCCATCGAGCTCGACATTTGCCGTCAGGCGCTCGAGTTCTTCGAGATCGATGAGCTCGGTTTGGACTGGATGGACATTCGCATCTTGGAGACGCTCGCCAAGACGTTCTCCGGTCGCGCCGTGGGCCTGACGACGCTTGCCAGTGCGGTGGGCGAGGACCCGGGTACGCTCGAGGATGTCTACGAGCCCTATCTGCTGCAGTGCGGATTGATGATTCGCACGCCGCAGGGCCGTCAGGCAACCCTTCGCACCTTTGAGCACTTGGGTATTGAGCCGACCCTGTAGGAACGGGCTTGTTTGAGCGCGTCTGTGGGCTATCGCTGGGCATCGGGTAAACATATCGCCGTTCGTCGGTTACGGGCGTTTTACTATTGCGCGTGCGTGCTATGCTGGATTGGTCTTTTTCTCATCCGGTAACGAAAGGACCGCCCATGCCTACTGACATCGAAATCGCACGTTCTGTTACGCCGCTGCCCATTACCGAGGTGGCCAAGAACGCCGGCGTCGACGTTAAGCATCTGATTCCGTACGGCTTTGACAAGGCAAAGGTCGACTATTCCCTGCTCAACGAGCCAACTGATCACCAGGCCAAGCTTGTCCTCGTGACCGCTATCAACCCCACGCCCGCGGGCGAGGGCAAGACCACCACGACCATCGGCCTGGCCGACGGCCTACGCCGTCGCGGCATCAAGAGCGCCGTGGCCCTGCGCGAGCCTTCGCTCGGCCCCGTCTTTGGCGTGAAGGGCGGTGCCGCCGGCGGCGGTTGGGCCCAGGTCATCCCCATGGAGGATATCAACCTACACTTTACCGGCGACTTCCATGCCATCGGTGCTGCCAACAACCTGCTGGCCGCCATGCTCGACAACCATATTCAGCAGGGCAATCAGCTCGGTATTGACGTTAAGCGCATCACTTGGAAGCGCGTCGTCGATATGAACGACCGTCAGCTGCGCCACGTCATCGACGGTATTGGCGGTAAGGCCCAGGGCGTGCCGCGCGAGGACGGCTTCGATATCACCGTCGCCTCCGAGGTCATGGCAATCCTGTGCCTGTCTACGAGTATTAACGACCTCAAGGAGCGCCTGGGCGAGATCGTCGTCGGCTACAGCTTTGCCGGCGAGCCCGTCCGTGCCCGCGACCTTAAGGCCCAGGGTGCCATGGCGGCCCTACTTAAGGATGCGCTCAAACCCAATCTGGTCCAGACGCTCGAGGGTACGCCTGCGTTTGTCCACGGTGGCCCCTTCGCCAATATTGCCCACGGCTGCAACTCTATCATGGCTACCCGCATGGCCATGCGCTTTGGCGATGTCGCCATTACCGAGGCCGGCTTCGGCGCCGACCTGGGCGCTGAGAAGTTCCTCGACATCAAGTGCCGCATGACGGGCGTTCGCCCCAGCGCCGTCGTGGTCGTCGCGACCGCTCGTGCGCTGAAGTACAACGGTGGCGTCGCCAAGGCCGACCTCAACGAGGAGAACCTCGAGGCACTCAAGGCCGGCATGCCCAACCTGCTGCGTCACGTCGACAACATCCAGAACGTTTATGGTCTGCCCTGCGTAGTCGCCATCAACCGCTTCCCGACGGACACCGAGGCCGAGCTTGCGCTCATCGAGTCCGAGTGCCAGAAGCTCGGCGTCAACGTTAAGCTTTCCGAGGTCTGGGCCAAGGGCGGCGAGGGCGCGCTCGAGCTTGCCGATGAGGTCATGCGTCTGATTGAGCAGCCGAGCGAGCTCAAGTTTGCCTATGAGGACGGCGCCGATGTGGCCGACGCTCTTGAGGCCATTGCCACCAAGGTCTACCGCGCCGACGGCGTTGACTTTACGCCGGCCGCCAAGCGCCAGCTCGCCGAGCTGCGCGAGAACGGCTTTGGCAACCTGCCGGTGTGCGTGGCCAAGACGCAGTACAGCTTTAGCGACAACGCCAAGGCCCTGGGCGCTCCCGAGAACTTCCGCATCACGGTGCGTGAGCTCAAGGTTTCCGCTGGTGCCCACTTTGTGGTCGCGTTGACCGGCAGCGTTCTGACCATGCCGGGCCTGCCCAAGGTCCCCGCGGCCGAGAACATCGACGTCGACAACGACGGCAACATCACCGGCCTGTTCTAAGCCTGTTGCCCCTAGCTGCCTGCCCGCCCCGCCGTGCCCCCAAGGCCCGGCGGGGCTTTTTGATTCGTTGGGGGACCGCGCATGTCTTGTAGATACCGGCGGGCCGTGACCATCATAGGCTTTTGCGCGGGTAGAATGCATGGATAACTTGATGCTTACGGGCGACGGAAAGGAATCGTTGCATGGATCAGGATAAGACGACCGTGATGGGCGGCTACGGCTCCGCGCAGGCTGGCGACAGCGCCGATGCGACCCGCGTTGTGTCCGGTCCCGGTTATGCCGACCCTGCTGCGACGCAGCCTTCTGCCGAGCCTACGCGGGTTATGGGTTATGGCGACGCGGTGCAGGATCCTTACGCCGCCTCTCCGCAAAGCCCCTATGGCAACGCGGTGCCGGACCCGTTTGATTACGCGCCGCAGAATCCCTATGCCGCCTCGGCGCCGGATCCCTATGATGGCCTGCCGCAAAATCCCATTCCACAGCCTCAGCAGACGACGTATATGCCGCGTACGGCGCAGCCTCGCTATGAGTCGCGCGATCCCTACGCGCGCGAGCCGTATCGCGAGTACCCCAAGTCGATTCCGCAGTACGGTGAGGATGAGGAGAAGAAGCCTTCGCGTTCGGCGGGTGTGATCAAGAAGATCCTGATCGTGCTGGCGATTTTCTTTGCCCTGTCGGTTGCGTTTGCCATCGTGTCTGGCATGCTCAACAAGCGAGGCGCCTCAACCGACACACAGGCCGAGCAAACTGAGGCCACCCAGTCCAGCGTTGTCGACCTGAGCGATATCCCGGGGCAGTACTGGTCCAACGCCAAGAAGCTCCTCAAGTCGCGTGGGGCCGACCTTTCGAACGCCGTGATCCTGACTGACGACGGCTCAACGCCTGTCGTCGATGCCAATTGGGTCGTTACTTCTGCCTACTATAACGACAATGGCAGTCTCGAGATCCAGCTAACGCACAAGGGCAACTCGTCGGGCAACGCGTCCAGCGAGCAGGGCACCACGGACAGCTCGAGCTCCAACACGCTGGAGGACCTGAGCAACAAGGCACAGGAGTTGGGTGATAAAGCCCAGCAGCTGGGCGACACGGCTCAGAATCTCGGCGATACCGCACAGAACCTGGGTGATATGGCGACGGATGCCTGGAACGCGCTGCAAAACGGCATCTCGGGCGCGCAGGGAAACTAGCTGTTAAGTGGGCTACAGCTGCTCTGCTGGACGGTCGGGCGAGCTAAAGCCCGAATCAAACGTGACGACGCATGAGACGTCGGGCCGGCGCTCGTGCACGATGCGCGTGACGAGCTCCAGCAGCTCCTCGTCGGATAGGTCAAAGCCGTCGGGGCGCACCAGGTCAAACGAAACGAATCCGTCGTGCTCGTGCAGGTCGTGGATGGAGAGCGCGGGGTCGATCTGCATGATGCCGCGTTTGACCCAGCCGCGCAGGTCGTCGCCGGTTGTGGCGATGGGGTCGCAGTGCAGCGTGATACCGATGCCCATCTGGCGCTTGATATCGTGCTCGATGGTATCCAGGATCTCGTGGTGCTCAAATGCATCGCCCTCGCCGGGCATCTCCACGTGGGCGCTGGCAAATTGGCGACCGGGACCGTAGTCGTGCACCATCAGGTCATGCGTGCCCAGGACCTGCGGATACGACATGATCTTGTCGCGGATTGTCTGGACAAGCTTAGGATCGGGCGCCTGTCCCAACAGTGGGCTGATGGCATCGCGCACCAGACCCATGCCGCTGATACAGATGAAGATGCCCACGCCCAGGCCTGCCCAGCCATCGAGGTCAAAGCCGGTTGTTTGCGAGATAAGCGCTGCCACCAGGACCGAGCCCGAGGTGATGACGTCGTTTTTGGAATCCTGCGCTGTGGCGATGAGCGTCTCGGAATCGATGCGGTTGCCCAGCACGCGGTTGAACGCCGCCATCCAAAACTTGACGAGCATGGACAGGATAAGGGCTGCCATAGAGAGCGCCGAATACGCGGTGGGGGAGGGCTTGATGATTTTGGTGACCGACTCCAAGATCAGGTTGATGCCAACGGCGCAAACGAGGACGGCGACAAACAGCCCTGCCAGGTACTCGTAGCGGCCGTGGCCGTAGGGGTGTCCCTCGTCGGCAGGGCGGCTGGCAAGTCGGAACCCGAGCAGGCTCACAATGTTGCTCGAGGCGTCGGAGAGGTTGTTGAAGGCGTCGGCGACAAGCGAGACGGAGCCCGCGAGCAGGCCCGCGATTCCCTTGGCCAGGCACAGCGTGATGTTGAGACCGATGCAGATGAGGCTTGCGGCAAAGCCAGCGTTGGTGCGGCAGGAGGTATCGACCGGTTCGCTTTCGCTGCCGGGAACAAGCGTATGTACCAGCCGATTTACAAATAGCATAACGGTCGTCCTCACAATCGTGTTTAAGGGGATAGTGTAGCTCGGACGGGTGCGTTATGGGCCGATGCTCAGAAAATGCAGCAATGGTCTGCCGGTGCTAACGAGCACGGGGCGGAGAAGGGTGGTTGTCCGCGCGGCTGCAAGTCCACTGCGCCTTCTCGTCCGTTCGGGTGCTCCATTTTGGGCCACATGGGTATGGGCATGCGCTTGTTTGCTCGACATACTTAATGTTGACAGTCCCTGTGCAAAGGAGGACGTTTCCATGGACGAGATGTTTGCCATTAAATGCCAAAACTGCGGCGGCCCCATGTATTCGCACCAGGCAAAGCGCAGCTTTGAATGTGCCTATTGCGGAACGGTCGTCCCGTGGCAAGCGGACGCCAGGGAGCCTAAGAGTGCTCTGGGCATTCGCCATACACCGCTGACGGTGGTTGACGGGTTGCTCAAACTCACGCATGTGTCGCAGCTCGAGCGCCCAGAGGACCCGGACTGGTATTTCTTCAATTCGTACTGGCGCAATCAGTCGGTTCTGGAGCATCTGCTGTGGGAGGACCGCGGCACGGCGCAGGAGCTCCAAGAGGCTACGCATGTGAGCATTCCTTGCCCCTTCTGCGGTGCGTCATTTGAGGGCGAGTCAACCCAGCGCGTGTTCGAATGCCCGTCCTGCGGCAACAAGATTGGCGTGGCCGACTTGCTTAAACCCGGCACGTTTAGCAA
The DNA here is from genome assembly GCA_934654765.1 of uncultured Collinsella sp. GTDB lineage: Bacteria > Actinomycetota > Coriobacteriia > Coriobacteriales > Coriobacteriaceae > Collinsella. The sequence continues at coordinate 19,072 of CAKUGX010000017.1, forward strand.
GCGCCTGACCATGGGTGTGGGTGCCGAGTATGTCCCCGAGCAGGGTATTCCGTGTGAGATATCTCCGCAGCAGGCACGTGCCAATGCGCTGCAGCTGGTGCGTCAATATCCGGATGCCTTTGCGGGGCACGATGTGGAAGATGCGATCCAGAACGACATGATGCTCTTCTATTTCCCCATGGCGCTCGCGGACCTGCGCATGATGGCGTCCTTCCCGGGCAAGGGCCTGAGCAAGGAGACCCTGGTGTACTACGAGGTGCTCGATTGGGCATACCCCAGGGCAAACTATCTGGACGTTCGTCTTATGGGCATTTTGGAGCCGTGGGACTTTGCCAAGGTGGGACCGTTCGATCCCGCCATGCAGGAGGGCGACTTCCGCGTCGTCTCCGTCGATGCGTCCACCAAGGACCAGGTGGTTATTGACAAGCTGGCGCTCGACGTTGCGGGCAACGATGCCGAGGCGACCCTGGGGCTCAATAAAAAGAGCATTCGCACGTGGGCGCGCAAGGCTCGCAAGCACAAGGACGGTCTGGTGATGGTGCCGGTGTACTTTGTCGATCGCCCGGCAACGGACAGCCGCGACGGCGAGCAGGTGCGTATTGCCGTGAATGGCCAGACGGGTCGCGCGGCGGCGGTGGTGTTTAGCGACAAGCGCGAGACGCATATCGTGGCGCCGCTCAACCCGAGCGTGATGCTGTCAAACGAAAGCACCGTGCACGCCACGCCCATCGAGGTCAAATACGTTAAATCGCCGTTCCTATACCAGATCGTGCGCCGCGGAGGCAGCGACCGGCCGCGCCAGGTTGCCGCTGCGGCCGAGGGCTCCTACCGAGAGGAAAAGCCCAAACGAAAAGGCTTGTTCGCCGCGATCTTTGGGAAGTAGGGGAGCGCGCGTTGGGGCAGCTCGCAGAAGTGCGGGCTGCCGTCCGGTAGTTTGGCGGGGGGTAGATGTAAATAAACGGTGGAGCAGCTGCAAAAGAACCGCCCCACTGGGTAAAATCAGGGTGTGCCGCGGAACCCGCTCCTCGGTTGGTCAACTTTGGAGACGCGGGCAACGCAGGTACAGACGTCTTAAGGGGCCGGGTGCAACCGGCCCTTTTTCATGACTCCCTTCGCTATCCGTTACTGCTTATATTCCCTCCACATCGAGTAGAGGTTCCGGGCAATGCCGGTCACGTACATCGAGAGGCGCAGGATTTCAAGAAACAAGTTCATAGGCTTCACCCCAATCGGAGATCGGAGCGCTGCCCGCAGGCGGATTCCGCGGCAGTCATAATTCTACCTCACGGGCCGCGGCGGGAGATATCCTCTCCATGATGCCTCCTGCCTTATTTCTTGTATGACGTCCTAAAACAGGCAACTCTCAATCAGCTCTTTACCGCGCAGGGTGTCGATCCACTCTTGCGGAATTGCGCCAATGCCGTATGCTGTGCCGGCGAGGGCGCCGGCGACGGCTGCGGTGGTGTCGGTATCGTCGCCCAGGTTGACGGCGGTAAGCACGCAGTCTTCGTAGCTGGTGGTGTTCACAAAGCACCAAGTAGCGGCTTTAAGCGTGTCGCGCACGAAGCCGCCGGATTTGATTTCGTGCTCGGGTACGTCTTTCAGGTGGAGTACCCACGAGGGAAGCGTGCCGTCCATCACGGCCCTCATCAGCTCGACAAATATGACGCATGCGTCGGTTGACGTTCTGTGGGCGTGCGTAATCGCGGAGACTTCGCAGATCTCGTCGTCCGTCGCATCGGTGAACGCTAGGGGCGCGATGCGCATGAGCGACCCGTTGCCGTTGTCGCGCTCACCGGAGCCTCCCTTGCCGGTACGCAGGGCGCGGGCGGTGGTGCCGCCGTAGTCGAAAACGCCGTCGATCGTATACTCGCCGTTGTTAATCCAGCCCACGAACTTGTCGCGCATGTCCGCGGTATCGATGCGACCGAGCTCTCTAATCGAGTCGCAGGTGGCAAGCGTCATGGAGGTGTCGTCGCTCCAGGTGCCCGCGGGCTGCCCGTGCGTGCCACATCCGATCATGTCCGCGCATTCAAAGGTACCACGGGGCCTGAACTCGTAGGGGACACCCAAAGCGTCGCCTACGGCGAGCCCGTAGATACAGTCGCGTAGCGTTGTTTTTGGCCTGTCTGTCATGGAAAACTCCTCTTATGCCAGGTGGTGCGGAGTGTCGTCGAGGGCGTCGGTCGCACCGTGCTGCTGCCCTTACGCTTCGACGTTCGCTGCTTCGTTGATGGCACGGTACTCGGCGCTTAGCTCGCGGGCCAGCTCTTCCTTGCTTGGAAGAAACGGCAGATATTTGGCGGCAAACACTTGGTCGTTGTCTTTGGGCAGCGTGTACTCGACAATCGAATCGCTTTTGTCTGCGCAGAGCACGATGCCTATGGGCGGATTGTCGCCTTCGTTCATGAGCTCGCGCGTGTAGTAGTTCACGTACATTTGCATTTGGCCCAGGTCCTGATGCGTAAGATCATCCGTCTTAAGGTCGATAAGCACGAAGCAGCGCATCAGATAGTTGTAAAACACAAGGTCGATATAGAAATGACGCCCATTAAAGGTGATGCGCTTTTGGCGTGCCTCAAAAGCGAAGCCACGGCCAAGTTCCAGCAGAAACTTCTGAAGATGTGTGATGAGCGCTTGCTCTAGATCGCTCTCGCGAAACGCGGCATCGTCCGAGAAACCTAAGAACTCCAGTACGTATGGGTCGCGGATAATGTCCTCGGGGCGACGGGACGGGGCACTCTTTTGTATTTCCTGGGCGACGGTCTCTTTGTCCCTACTGGCGAGTAGCTGCTCGCGGAACATGGTATTGATTTGGCGTTCGAGCTGGCGCGTGCTCCAGCGAGAGTCGGCGCATTCGTTCATGTACCAAGTGCGCGCTTCGGAGTCGGGAATGCGCATCAACCTGCGGTAATGAGTCCAGCTCAATTCGGAACGCAGTGCGTTCCGAATTGGGAACGCAAGATAGAACTGCCGCATGTATCGGAGGTTTCTGGTGTTGAATCCTTTGCCGAAATCCCTGGTCAGCCTAACGGCAAGCTCGTCGATCAACGCCTCTCCATATGCGGCACGTTCCTCGCCGCCCTGCTCATCAACAATGCTCTTGCCGATCTCCCAATATGCCTCAACCATCGCAAAGTTAACGGCGGTATAGGCCTTGTCGCGAGCGGCGTTGAGAATCGAGGAGACCTGCTTGTAAAAACCTTCGGGCATGATTGCCGATTCTCCACGGTTTACCAGTTCACCCATCACTGTCGCCCCACTTTCCTCTTGTGAAATGCATCTTTATCGCATTTAGTTTAAAGCCTCGCGCGGACACGAATTGCTATGTTGTCTGGCACCTTCGCATGGGAGCCTTGCGGTGGTTAAAATGTGACCATAGAGGCAGTTTTAGCGAACCCCGCGGGAGTGACGCGTATGGACAACAACACGCTGCTGTTCCAGGACAAAGGTTCGGGTAGGTTTAAAGACGTCAAGATCTACCCTAACCGCATTGAGGTACTCAAGAAGGGCACTTTTGGTGGCAAGCACACCGAAATTGTCTATCTTAAGGACATCACGGGCGTCAATAGAATCAAAGGCCGCGATGTTTTTCTGCGTAACAGGCTGTTGACTGCTTGTGTTTTTAGCCTGAGCAGTCGTGCGAAGGCCCAGGAATTTGTGAACGCGCTGAACATGGTGATGTAGCCGATAACGGCGTTCGGACTAAGGTAAAAATCGGGGCGCAGAACGGAATCCTGCGCCCCCGATTGAGTCGATGTGTCCAAAAGGTCGGCTTGCCTATTCGCTAGCGCCTTCGCTACCTTCGCGGTCATTAGCAAGCATCGCTGCGCCGGCGACCGTCGTCGCCACGGCGGCAGCGGCGAGCCCGGCGGCAATGCCGGAGCCATCGCCCGTGTCGGCAAGTTTTCCGCCCGATCTCTTGCCCTGGTCGCTCTTGTTGCCCTTGCCATCCTTGTCGGCGCCGCCTGCGTTGGAACCCGTGCCGGTGCTGGCGCCGCCTGCACTGTCCGAGGCCGCTACGGTAAAGCTTGCGGCTCCATCGCTGGCGAGCGTGTAGTTCTGCGCCGCGTCGCCCAAGAGACCGTTCACGCGCACCCAGTACGTTCCTGCGGCAAATGTTTCGCCCTCGGCCATTGCCGTGCCCGGAGCGCCGTCCGCGTCGTGCACAAACTCGAGATGGGCCGTGCAGGCATCGGTTTCGAGCTTGCCCTCGAGTGATGCCGCAATCTTGGCGCGCACGTCTTCGCCGGCCTTAAGTCCTTCGAGTCCCTCAAAATGGGGCGTCAGCGCGCGTGGATCGATATCAATGGGCACAGAGCCCTGCAGCCCCGTAACGGTCTCGTTGCCCAGGGCGTCGACATCCACATATTCGATGGCAAACGCATGGCCCGAAGCCGCCACGTTGAGTACGTTGCTGCTGTCGACGAGGCGGAAATGACCCTCGCCAACGGTCTTGCCGTCCTGGAGCGAGGCATCGCTCAACGAGTCGCCGTATGTCATGCGCATACGGGTCGGGAGGTAGTACGAAGCTGTCTGCTTGTGCTGTGTATCGTAATCGTAATTGCGCTGGTAGATGCTTCGGGCCAGTGCCGCATCAACAAAGTCGGACGCGATGATGCCAATGTGCTTACAGCAGTTCTCTTTTGTGCTCTCAACTCCGGTATTGTTTATATACGAGCTCTTGTACAGATGCTCGTTGACCACTCGCGCCGCGGTAAAAGGGTTGTTTTGCGTGCAGCTCGTGTAGTTGATAAACCAGCAGCGCTCCGTTGCCTGCACCGTTGTCCCGTCCGCGGCGGTGATATCTACGGTGCTGCGCTTGAACTCGGCCGCCGCCTTCAGGGCCATATCGACCCAGTCGATTTTACTGGACCCCGTGCAGTTGTAATGGTCTTGTGCATATACCGCTGTGCTATAGGGCTCTTTGTCGCCCGTATTGCCCGCAGCCTCAAAGCCTTGCTCGTATTTCACGAGGCACATGGACTTTCCGGAATGCGCCTTGATTTTGTTGTCCCATTCGGTGAGGTCGAGGCCCCACGTGTGGCCGTCTACACTGTCGCCGGCGAGTTTAAATCGACGCAGCAGGACGATCTTTCCGCGCACCTCGTTCAGTGTGGGGACATGACTCGACGTATAGAACAGTTTGGGGTTCTCGCCCAAAACCTTGGCGAAAGCCGTCGTAACGCTTTCGTCGGTAGCTTCGTCGTTGCCTCGTGACACCAGCATGATGAGCGCTTCTGACGGGTTTTCGTTCAAAAATGTTTTGAAGTAACCGATGACATCGGAGAGATGTATAAAGCCCCCGTCTTTTTTGAGCAGGTAGCATATTCCATGGTCGATGCCGGGGTCGCCGTTCTCGTTGTTCTTTCCAAGTCGGATATCAAAATAGCGAATGCCTTCGAGCAGCTGCGTGGGGATGTAATCCTGCTGGCACTTTGCAAGCGAGGTTTGGGGCTCGGTGTCGTTGTCGACGCTGCAGGTGCTTGAATCATGCGTGCCCGGGATGCTCAGCTCGTCGAGGTATTTGTTGCCGTCGACGTATTTCATCCAGCATGGTCCGTCGACGTAGCTGCTATACGTGATCCAGTCGATACTTCTAACCGTGGTATTGATCTCGCCCTTGTCGTAACCGACAAGTTCGAGCTCCCACGGAATGCTCTTCCTCTTGTGGCAGATCTTGTTGTTGTCTTGGTCTTTGCCGTCCTTTTCTATGGCCAGGTAATTAATGTCTTTTTTCTCGTTTGTGCGGTCTCGGATGATGTAGGTTCCGTTTTGCTGGCGGTCGAACGCAAAAGAGCGGCTGGCCTTGCCGTCATGCTCGCCACTCCATACGTGGATGACCTTTCCATCTTTGTCCGAGTCGCCATCGACCGACCAAATGCTGTAGCCCGTCTTCTTGTGCTCTTCGAAATTGAGCAGGGTGCGGATGGCATACCAATTTGTATTTTCTGTATCGGTCGCTACGTGCTCAAGGATGAGCTTGCTGGACGTGCCGTCATTAAACAGGTGGCAGACGTTGCCGATGACGTTGCCGTCTTCGTTGACGCTCGCGGTGCGAAAATAGCCCGCGGGGCGAAGGCGAATGACGAACTTGTTGAGGGTGGCCGCCGATGTGGGTGCGTCTTCTGCAAATGCCGCGCGCATGGGAAGGCCCAATCCCGCGGTTTCGGGCAGGCTTGCAAGCGGCGACAACGCCGCAAGTCCTAGGCCCAACGTGAATGCTCGACGGCTGATGGCGTGGTGTTCGGTCATAACTCCTCCGTTCGCAGGGTGCGGTTATGCACTCGTTTGGGTCACTATACTGCCCAGATGTTTAAAGGTGCCGGTTTAATTGTCTGCGCGGCGCAATAAATCGGCGGGCGGACGTGTTGGGGTGTTTGTCTATTTGTGTTGCTACCGTGTCTGGGATGGTTTCGGAGTCCGGCATCTTCGC
>CAKUGX010000018.1 GCA_934654765.1 uncultured Collinsella sp.
GACTGCACCTGCGAGTTTCCGCACGAAATAGGCTACTTCCTTGGATATCCCTACGACGACGTGCACGAGTTTATCGCCCAGCGCGGCGAGAACTACAAGGTCTTTGGAGCCTGGAAGGTCTACGCAAATGTCGAGCAGGCGCTTGCGACGTTTGATGCCTACCGTGCCTGCACCCAATACTTCACTTTTATCTATCAGCAGGGCTGCAGCCTGGCGCAACTTGCCCAGGCAACCCGATAGAACGTACAAGCCGCGGCAAGCGCCGCACGACCGAAAGGACAAAACATGAGCAAGATCGCCGTCGTCTACTGGAGCGGCACGGGCAATACCGAGGCCATGGCAAACCTCGTCGCCGAAGGCGCCACGTCCGCGGGGGCCGAGACTGAGGTCATCCCCTGCGCCGACTTCTCTGCCGACAAGGCCGCCGAATATGATGCCTTCGCCTTCGGCTGCCCCGCCATGGGCTCCGAGGAGCTTGAGTATGACGAGTTTCAGCCTATGTGGGACGAGGTCAAGGAGACCCTCGGCGACAAGAAGGTCGTCCTCTTTGGCTCCTATTCGTGGGCCGAGGGCGAGTGGATGGACAACTGGAAGGCCGACGCCGACGAGGCCGGCGTCAACATCGTGGACTCCGCCATTTGCTACGATGCGCCCGACGATGAGGGCGAGGCGGCCTGCAAGGCCCTCGGAGCCGAGCTCGCGTAACGAAACCAGGCCTCCAAAAGAGCCTGTATCACAGCGCATCCCCATCCCTACAAAAGAGCGGGGGCTGGATTCAAGTCCAGCCCCCGCTCTTTTGTAACGGCAGTTACATCAACCGGCTACGAAATATTGCCCAAGAACGCCTTGGTGCGCTCGCTCTTGGGGTGGTCGAAGACCTCGCTCGGCGTACCCTCTTCCACAATGACGCCGCCGTCCATAAAGACGACGCGGTCGGCGACATCGCGGGCAAAGCCCATCTCGTGCGTCACCACGATCATGGTCATGCCTTCGCGCGCCAAGTCGCGCATGACGCCCAGGACGTCGCGCACGAGCTCGGGGTCGAGCGCCGAGGTGGCCTCGTCAAAGAGCATGACGTGCGGGTTCATCGACAGGGCGCGGGCGATGGCAACGCGCTGCTGCTGGCCGCCCGAGAGCTGGCTCGGCATAAAGTCGATACGCTCGGCAAGACCGACCTTGGTCAGCTCCTCGACGGCAATCTTCTCGGCCTCTTCCTTGCTGCGCTTGAGCACCTTCTGCTGCGCAAGCATGACGTTCTTTTTGACTGACAGGTGCGGGAACAAATTGAACTGCTGGAACACCATACCCAGATGCGTGCGCACCTTGTTAAGGTCGACGCCCTTGGCGCACACGTCCACACCCTCAACGACAATCGAGCCACTCGTGGGATGCTCCAGGCGGTTGATGCAGCGAAGCATCGTCGACTTACCCGAGCCCGAGGGACCCAGAACTACGACGACCTCGCCCTTATGCACATCCAGATCGATATCGCGCAGGACCACGTTATCGCCAAAGGCCTTCTGGAGGTTCTTGATGCTGACGACAACCTCGTTCGAGTTATTGGTTTCGCTCATGATAGGACCTCCTTACAGACCGGCGATGTGATCGGCGGGCGTCGCGACGACCTGCCCGGCGCTCTTGGCGGGACGCTTCTTCTTGGTTTCGGCCGTACCCAAAAGCCTCGCCTCAAGGCCGCTCACCAAGCGAGCGAGTGGCAGGGTGATGACCAGATAGAACAGGGCGGCAACCACATACGGCGTGATGGAGCCCGTCGTGGCCACGATGGTACGGGCGTTCATGACGATCTCGACCACACCCACGGCGGCAAGCAGCGACGTATCCTTGTAAAGCAAGATAAACTCGCTGGTCAGCGTAGGCAAAACATTGCGGAACGTCTGCGGAATCATAACGTAGAGCAGCGTCTGGAAGGCATTCATGCCCAGAGAGCGAGCAGCCTCGTTTTGGCCCTTGGGGATTGATTGAATACCGGCACGGAAGATCTCGCACAGGTACGCAGACGAGTTCATGGCCATGACGATAACGCCCAAGACATAGTCGTCCACCTTGACGCCGGCCAACGGCAGACCGAAGAACGCGATATAGATCTGCAGGAACGCCGGCGTACCACGGATGATATTCACATAGATGCCGGCAAGGCAACGCAGGATGCGTGACTTGGAGATGCGCATGAGCGACAAGGCAAAGCCAAAGGGAATTGCCAGCGGAAACGCCACGAGCACGATCGAGAGCGACATAAGGAAGCCCTTGAAGACGATCGGCAGGCTTTGGACCAAAATGACCGGGTTCAAGAACAAGCGCAGGAACATATTGGAGTTCCAGGCCTCGACCCACGGCTGCTCCTTAAGATCGGCCAGGAAGTTATCGAAAGCCGTCACGCCCTTAATCTCGACGGAAGGAATCTTAGAAATCTTCTTGGTCGAACCGTCGGCGAGCGTATAGGTGCCGCTAAAGGCCTCTTCGCCGCCCTCGACGGGAAACGTCACGCCGTAAACCTCGACACGGAAAAAGCCGCCGGCAGGCGCCGTCTCGCCAAAGTCGATCTTGAGCGTCTGGCCGTCAGCCTTGCACGTGGGCTTCATGGGCGTACGATCCATGAGGTCCTCGCCCGAGAGCATCGTCAATCGCGTGTCATCGGTACCAAACGTCGTACCGTCAACAAACGTCAGCGAAAGACCGCTCAGCTCCTCGTCGGCATCGGCCTGAACTTCCCAGGTAATGCGCGTCTCGGTGCCGCCGACCACATCGCTGCCCGAACCGGTGTTGGGTCGGGCGGTAATCTTTGCGGTCTCAAGCGCCTGGGCGGTCGTGGGCGCATATGCCCCCGCGCACACCAGCGCGAGCGCCACGGCCATGACGCAGGCTAGCTTTTGGAGCAAGGCGGGCAGTGGAAAACGCTGCTCCGCGGCCCCTTTGTTCAGTCGAGACAAGGTGGCTCCTATCGTAGAAGTTGCCGGCAAAACGAGACGGAAACGCTCTCCGTCAAGAGAAGCGCAAAGGCCCTCTCCGCAAAACGGAAAGGGCCCGCGCGCAATCAAGTAGCTATTTTACTTGATGTTGTACTTAGCCATGAGGGCATCAACGGTACCGTCATCGGTCAGGTCCTTGATAGCCTGGTTGATGTCGTCCTTGAGCTTGGTGTTGCCCTGGTTGATGGCGATGGCGTACTCCTCGCCGGTGCTGACCTGCTTGATGGTCTGGCAGGTGTTGAACTGCTCGGCGGTCAGCTGGCTGGCAACGGAGCGGTTGGTGACTACGGCATCGCCCTTATCGGACTGCAGGGCGCTGAAGCACTCGGTGGCGTCCTTGTAGGGGACGATCTTGGCCTTCGGGAAGTTCTCCTGGGCAAAGGCCTCGGCGGTCGAGCCAGACTGGACGATGATGGTAGCGTCGGCGTTGTTGAGCTTCTCGCTGAAGTTATCGGCCGTGATGTCGGTGTTATCGACCTTGGTCACGATAGCCTGATCGTCCATGTAGTAGGAATCAGAGAAAGTGACTTCCTTCTCACGCTCGGGCGTGTCGGTGATAGCCGCGATGGAAACGTCATACTTGGCGCCCGAAGCGACACCCGGCACCAGCGTGTCAAAGTCGTTGTTGACGTACTCGACATCCAGGCCCAGCTTATCGCCGATAGCCTTGATGAGCTCAAGGTCAAAGCCCTGGTAGTCGCCATTGTCATCCTTGTACTCAAACGGCGCGTACTCGGCAGAGGTGCCGACGGTGAGCGTACCGTCCTTGACGAGTGCATACTCCTTGGAGCCGTCGACCTTCTCGACCTTCACGTCATCAGAGCTGCTGGAACCGGCATCGGAACCAGAGGTGGCGTTGGACGAGCCGCAGCCCGTCAGTGCGAGGGCGAGCGCCATGGCGCCCGTGGCGGCAAATGCGCCAAGCTTCTTGAGCTTCATAATCAGTCTCCTTCCGGCGACCCCGTTTGATTCAGAGGTCTGCAAAAACTGTTGGCTATTATGCACCCGGAATTACGAATCTGCAATGAGAAAACTGATTGAAACAATCCCATAACGTGAATGGAACACTCCACTTTGTGACAGTTGTTACTGCTGTAACGACCTTAATAGCGTAATTTCCGCTGCATAACCTGCAAGTTCGTTCGGCGTCTCCAAAATAAATGGAAGTGCACGCAAACGGCCATTCGATACAATATTCTGCATAACCTGCATACCGCCACCAAATTCCTCGCTGCCAAGGTATCCCTTGCCGATGCACTCGTGACGATCTTTATGGGCGCCACAAGGGTTCTTCGAATCGTTGATATGTACGGCATGCAGGCGATCGATGCCCACCACGCGGTCGAACTCGTCGAGTACGCCGTCCAGATCATGGATGATGTCGTAGCCGGCATCGCTCACATGGCAGGTGTCCAAACAAACGCCCAGTTTATCGGACAGCTCTGGACACTTGGCGGCAACGCCCTCGATAATGCACGCCAGCTCTTCAAAGCTACGGCCCACCTCGGTGCCCTTACCCGCCATGGTCTCGAGCAATACCATCGTCTGCTGGCCCCCAAACATCACCTGGCACAGCGTGTCGACAATCATCTGAATGCCGGCGTCTGCCCCCTGTCCCACATGCGCACCGGGATGGAAGTTGTAGTAGTTGCCGGGCAGTGCTTCCAGACGCTGCAAATCTTCCGCCATAGCCTCCAAGGCAAACTCGCGCGCCCGCTCCTTAGCGGAGCAGGGGTTATAGGTATACGGGGCATGCGCCACCAGCGGTCCAAAGTCGTTTTGCGCCATAAGCTCGCGCAGAGCCGCCACGTCATCCATGTCAAGGTCTTTTGCCTTGCCACCGCGCGGGTTGCGCGTAAAGAACGCAAAGGTATTGGCACCAATGGACAACGCCGTCTCCCCCATTGCCCGATAGCCCTTCGTCGTCGAAAGATGACACCCGATCGTCAGCATCTCCAGCTCCCCCTCATCAGTTGCGGTGAAATACGGTCTATTGGTGCCTTATTTTGGCGCAAACAGACCGTATTCCACCGCAAGATATAAAAGGGGCATCAGGGGCACGGTCCGCCGAGCCCCCTTGAGCACCAGTACCGCAGCCTAGAGCGTCAAGCGAATCGCATCGATGATCTGCGCACAGCGCTGCGTGGCGGCAAGAGGCATGACGGGACTCTCGAGTTTCCCCGCCCGGATGAGCTGGGTCGCATGCGAAGCTTCGCCGTAGAAATCATCGACCTCAAACGGGGCATTTATTTCGAGCATTCGTCCGTCGGAATACTTCACATGAGCGAGCTCGGGGCGATGGAGGCGCTCGATTTCCAACGAGCCCCGCTCACAGGCAATCGTTAAGCGGCTTTCATATGTTGCTTCGCCGTCGCACACCATATGAATGGGTATACCGCCGACGCTCATATGGATCTCGTCGGCCCAATCGACGCGACCGCCCGATACGTCACGCCAGCGAACTTCACGGGACGAAACCTCGCAAGCGCCCGCGAGCAAATCCTCAAACCAACCGACCGCATAGCAGCCCATGTCATATAGACAGCCGCCCTGCAACGGATCAAGCAGATAGCCCGAAGGAGACTCGCCGTAATCGAGCTTTTGCACGCTTTCAATCGAGACAATACGGCCAAGCTCACCCGACGCAAACAAGTCCTTCACGCGAGCGCGCATCGGGCAAAACCGATTCTTCATTGCCTCCATAAACAGCACGCCGCGCTCGCGAGAGGTGGAGGCGATCGAGAGAGCCTCTTCCTCACTCAAAACGGCCGGCTTTTCGCACAGCACGGCCTTTCCGGCGCACAGCGCGCGACAGGCCCAACGCGTATGCATGCCATGCGGAAGCGCCAAGTAGATTGCGTCGACATCGGGGTCGGCAATCAGCGCGTCATAAGCCGCATTGCCGTTATCGTCGACCGAGGCATGGCCATGCGCAGCATCGATCGAAAACGCTCGGCAAAATTCCTCGACATGTGCAGGAGTGCGACCGGCCGCAGCCACCAACCGTGCCCCGTCGACCTTCTTGAGCGACGATGCAAATCGATGAGAAATGTGCCCAGCGCCCAAAACGCCCCAACGAACCTCACGCAAATCATCACATGAATCCCGATGGCCCACGACAGCCCCCTTCAGTTGCGGCGAAATAGTTCCTGTTTGGCCCCTATTCTGCCGCAAACAGAAGCTATTCCACCGCGAGTTATAAAAGGGGCATCAGGAACGCGTTTTGCAAAAGGCTTTAAGCGCGGCCGTTACGGGGCCCGGCTGGAAGCGTCGGCGCACGTCATCGAGACGCTCGGGGATATCGATATGCTGCGGGCAGTGGCGCGCGCATTTGCCGCACTTGACGCAATTGCTCACCAGCTTGGGCTCGCTCGTGCGCACCGCACTCGCCGTAAAGTATTGCGACAGCCCCGTAAACCAGCTGTGCGCATAGCTCGCGTTGTAGGCGGCAAAGCAGGCGGGAATGTTGATACCCTTGGGACATGGCATGCAGTAGCCGCATCCCGTGCAGGGCACGCGATTCGATTTTTCAAACTCCGTCAGCACGCGTGCGATGGCATCAAGCTGAGTAACTGTCATCGAATCCGGCAGGGCCCGATCGGCCAACGCCGCGTTCTCATCCACTTGCGCGGTATTGGTCATACCCGAAAGCAGCATCGTCACCTGAGGATGGTTCCACACCCACGAAAGCCCCCAAGCGGCAGGAGTGCGCAAATGCGGGTCACGAGCGCCATCGAGCACGGCGCGGGCCCGCGGCGGCAGCTTGCCTGCCAGACGCCCGCCCAGCAGCGGCTCCATCACAAACACCGCGAGCCCGCGCTCCGCAGCCGCCATGAGTCCTGCCGTTCCCGCTTGGTAACGCTCGCCGGCATAGTTGTACTGTATCTGGCAGAAATCCCAGTCATATGCGTCAAGCATCGTCAGGAAATCAGCCGCGCTGCCGTGGTACGAAAAACCAATCTGGCGAATGCGCCCCGCCGCCTTTTGACGCGCGATCCAGTCCTCGATACCCAACGCCACCACGCGCTCCCACTGAGCGGGCGAAGTGATGTTGTGCATAAGGTAATAGTCGATATGGTCGGTCCGCAGGCGACGCAGTTGTTCGTCGAAGAACCGGTCGAAATCCTCCGCGCGCTTGCACGAAGCGTGCGGCAACTTGGTCGCCAGCAACACCCGGTCGCGCAGCCCCAAGCGCTCAAGTGAGGCGCCCACGCACGCCTCGTTACCGGGATAGAGATACGCAGTATCCAGATAATTAATCCCCTGCTCCACCGCACGGGAAATGATGGCATCGGCTGTCTTCGCATCGGGGTGTCCCGGCGAACCGGGAAACCTCATGCAGCCCAGACCCAGAGCAGATATTCGGTTACCACTTTTGGGGTCACCGCGGTATTGCACGGCCCCTCCCTTCGCCATCAGCGCCCCGGCAAGGCGAAACACAATGGTCACGCGGCCGAAACATCGTGGAATCGCAATCGAGAACGTATCGTAACGCAGCAGAAATCGAGCTGTCACGGCACCGCTTTAACATCAGCAAAAAGCCCGATGAAAGGAGCCACCCATGCCCACGCTCGACCTTTGGAATCTCGCATCCCAGCTCAAAAGCACCGATTATCGCTGGGTTGACCTCACCCATACGCTCTCGTGCGACACCCCGCACTGGTTTGGCTTTGAGCCATTTGAGTCCACCAAGCTCTTCGACTACCTGCCCGGCACGCCCGAAGATATGCTCGCGCCCATGCGTTGCTTCCAGTATTCGGTCGCCTCGCAGTACGGCACCCACGTCGACGCGCCGCGCCACTTCCATGTTGACGGTCGTTCCCTTGGCGAGATCGAACCTATCGAGTTTATGCATCCGCTCTGTGTGATCGACAAGCACGAGGAGTGCGCCGCAAACCCCGACTTTATCCTGACCATCGATGACCTCAAGGCTTGGGAGGACGAGCACGGTCGCATTCCTGAGGATGCTTTCGTCGCCTTCCGCTCCGACTGGTCCAAGCTCGCCGACCTCGAAAACAAGGACGAAGACGGCCAGCCCCACTACCCCGGCTGGGACCTCGATGCCATCAAATGGCTTGTAGAAGAGCGCAACATCGGTGCCATCGGCCACGAACCGGCAGACACCGACCCCGCAACCGTGACCACACGCGAGGATGCCTACCCCTACCCCGGCGAACAGTACATCCTCTCGGTCGACCGTTACCAGATTGAGGTCATGGACCATCTGGACGAGCTTCCCGCCACGGGCGCCGTCATCTTCTGCACCTTCCCCAAGGTGCGTGATGGCGTCGGATATCCCGCACGTGTCTTTGCGGTCTGCCCCGCGTCATAAGTTCCCATGCGTTTGTTCTTCTAAATACGGCCATCCGGTGCACGCGACATGGCCCGGCGGCATACAATCCATCAGGCGCCCCATACGCGGGCGCCTTTTTATGGGGAGATGATTCACATGCAGATCAACAAGGTCGCCTTCATCGGCAAGGGCGGCGTGGGCCTGCTCTACGGCAGCATGATCGCCCAAGCGCTCGGCAACGACGCCATCGAATACGTTATGGACGACGCGCGCTTTGAGCGCCACGCGGGTGATGCGCTCACCGTCAACGGCAAGCCCTGCGCGCTCAAGTCCGTCCGCGCGAGCGAGGCGACGCCCGTCGACCTGGTCATCCTCACGGTCAAGACAACCGGACTCGACCAGGCGCTCAAGACTATGGAACGCATCGTAGGGCCCGACACGCTCATCGCATCCCTATGCAACGGCATCACCAGCGAGCAAAAGATTGCCGAGCGCTTTGGCTGGGAGCACACCGTCCTCGGAATCTGCCAAGGCATGGACGCTGTGTTTCTCAACGGCGCGCTCGCCTTTACCAATGCGGGCGAGATCCGCTTTGGTGCGGCCGCCGGCACCGACCCCGCGACCGTCACCGCTATCGACGGGCTCTACACGCGCTGCGGCATCGCCCATACCGTCGAGCACGACATCGCACATCGCATGTGGGCCAAACTCATGCTCAACGACGGCATCAACCAGACCTGTATGGCCTACGGCGGCACCTACGGAAGCGCTACGGAGCAGGGCTCCGAGCAGCTCCGCAGTTTTGTCTCCGCCATGCGCGAGACGCTTGCAGTCGCCAATGCCGAGGGCATCGAGCTCACCGAGGAAGACCTGACGCAGATGGTGCGTCTCATAAAAGGGCTCGATCCCGCCGGCATGCCCTCGATGGCGCAAGACCGCATCGCTCAACGCAGAACCGAGGTCGAGGAATTTGCGGGTACCATCTGCCGCCTCGCGACCAAGCACGGTATCCAGGTGCCGCAAAACGAATGGCTCTATTCGCGCATCCGCGAAATCGAGGCCAGCTGGTAACGCCGCCGTACCGCATCCAACAGTCTCAATAGCAAAAACCGCCGCAAAGGGCACTCCCCTTGCGGCGGCTTCCTTCTTCATCTATGGGCAAAACCAGCTTCACAACGGCTAGCGCTGCACCTGCGGCGTCTCGTCCTCGTCATCGCGACAAAGGGTCACGCCCGCACTTCCCAGCAGCGCTGCTGCGATGAGCGCGCCGACCACAATAGGAGCAGCCCCGCACGAGCCCTGCATGCCTGCGACAAACGCAGCTGTAGGGCCAAGACAGCCAAGTACCAATGCGACGGCGGCAACGGCAATATCTCGAGCATTCACAAGATCACTTCCTCCAAGAGAAAGACCCTATTTCTCATGAACCAGTGTGCCCCGCATGCATACGCCCAGCGTACCGCCACGGTAAGGGCTCTGTTAACTCAAACGCACATAAAGAAAGGGCGGCTTTACGTTGCCTAAAAGCTCAGTAAAGACGCCCGCCCATCATGTGCCTATTTTGCTCTGATGGCAGATTACCAACCGGTGTAGTAGTCGGTGGTTCCGGCGGCGCAGCCGGAGTCATAGACCTTGCAATCACCCTTGGAGCCCGTAAAGGTCGAGCCCTGGGCCATATCGCCCGCGGCAACAACGTAATAGCCGTCGGAATCGCGCCAGAAGCCCTCAGAATCCTGAGTCCATTCGCCCGTGCGATAGTGATAAAGCACATTGCTGCTGTAATAGGTCTCGCGGCGTCCGTTGTAGTTATTGACACCCGCAGAGCGCGTCAGGCCCGATCCGTTCGCGTAGGACGCGGCAGACGCGTAGGACGGAGTGTAGCCGGCGTTGTAGTACGAAGCCTGGGCGGCCTCGGCAGCCTCTGCCTCGGCGGCAGCGGCCTCGAGCGCTTCGCGCTTGGCATTCTCAAGCGCAGTGCGCAGCTCATCGAGCTCGGTCGACTTCGCGTCGACCTCCCCCATCGTCAAAAGGCTGCCCGCACCATCGATACAACCCTGCAGCACAGCGCGCTCGTCATCGGTGGCATAGTCACCATACATGTTTAGGATAATCTGAGCGCGCATCTCAAGGGAATCGCGCTTGGCCTCCATCGAGGCGTTCCACTCCTGCATGGAACCATAACCATCGCCGCGATAATCAACGGGCTGTACCAGCGTCGTCTCGGACGGCGTAGATCCAACCGTATCGGACAGTGTTGCCGCGTGGGCATCAGTTGCGCCGGCGCCCGCCAAAAGCGCCACGGTCAGAGCGGCGGAAAGGGCGGCGGCTTTCGGTTTTCGTGAATCGATCCTCATGTAGCTGGAAACCTCCGTAGTGCGTTTTTGCTGCGTTTGAGCTGCGTGTGATTCGATCGCGCTGCATAGTACCTCGAGCAAATCGCGACCTGCGGTTTTACTCAAAAGGCGCACGTCAATTGCGTAAAACTCACATCCTCTCAACAGGAGTTTTCCACAACTCGAATGCATAAAGCATGCCAAAAACCCTGTAATAGCGCCCTTCCTATGCAAAAAAGGCGCCTGCGCAACCATTGCTTGCGCAGGCGCCTTGAGCAGGCATTTTATGCAGTTATACCTATCGAGTCGCAAGGGGTCCTTGCACAAGTCGCCTTACTCGTCCAGCGCGGCGAAGGCCTGCTTCAGATCCCAAATGATGTCCTCGGCGTTCTCGGTACCGATGGAAAGACGGATCGTGGAGGGCGTGATGTTCTGCTCGGCGAGCTCCTCGGCAGAGAGCTGGGAGTGCGTGGTGGTAGCCGGGTGCACGACGAGCGACTTGACGTCGGCCACGTTGGCGAGCAGCGAGAACACCTGCAGATGATCGATGAACTTCCAAGCTGCCTCCTGGCCACCCTTAATCTCAAAGGTGAAGATCGACGCGCCGCCGTTGGGGAAGTACTTCTGATAGAGCTCGTGATCGGGGTGCTCAGACAGGCTCGGGTGGTTCACCTTGGCGACATGGCTGTCACCAGCCAGGAACTCAACGACCTTCTTGGTGTTCTCGACATGACGGTCGACGCGCAGCGACAGAGTCTCGGTGCCCTGGAGCAGGACCCAGGCGTTGAACGGGCTGATGCAGGCGCCCTCGTCGCGCAGCAAGATGGCGCGGACATAGGTCGCGAAGGCAGCGGGACCGGCAGCCTCGGCAAACGAGACGCCATGGTAGGAGGGGTTGGGCTCGGCGATCTGGGCGTACTTGCCACTCGCCTTCCAATCGAAGTTACCGCCGTCGACGATCACACCGCCCAGCGAGGTACCGTGGCCGCCGATGAACTTGGTTGCGGAGTGGACGACGATGTTGGCACCGTGCTCCAGCGGACGGAACAGATACGGGGTACCGAAGGTGTTGTCGACGACAACCGGCAGACCGTGCTTCTTGGCGACCTCGGAAATGGCGTCGATGTTGGGGATGTCGGAGTTGGGGTTGCCGAGCGTCTCGAGATAGATGACCGTGGTGTTGTCCTTGATGGCACCCTCGACCTCGTCCAGGTTATGGGCATCGACAAACGTGGTCTCGACGCCAAACTGGGAGAGCGTATGCTCCAGCAGGTTGTAGGAGCCACCGTAGATGGTCTTCTGAGCCACCACGTGGTCACCGGCCTGGGCGAGTGCCTGCAGGGTATAGGTGATAGCGGCAGCACCGGAAGCGACGGCGAGACCGGCCACGCCGCCCTCGAGTGCGGTGATACGGTCCTCAAAGACGCCCTGGGTGGAGTTGGTCAGACGACCGTAGATGTTGCCGGCGTCGGCAAGGCCAAAGCGGTCGGCGGCGTGCTGGGCGTTGCGGAACACGTAGCTCGTGGTCTGATAGATAGGCACGGCGCGGGCATCGGATGCGGGATCGGCGCTCTCCTGGCCAACGTGCAGCTGCAGGGTATCGAAACCAAAGGTGTGCTCGGGGTTGTTGATGAACTGGCTCATGACGATCTCCTTGATCGAACGAAAGTAAAAAAGAGAGAAGTAAGTCGCTGTCTCCTGATCACGCCGACGGGCGCAAACAGGAGCCCGGCATTCGTCTTGGTAGGCAATTCATATGCGGTCCTCCTTTTGACATCCCGGTTCCGTGGTCGGCTTAATTACCTACCGCCTTTGTGTGTTTTGAATAGTACGAGCATTGTTTCGCTCGGTCAATCACTTAAAAGCGCTAACCTGTTATCGGTTTTATAGATAGCAATCGAAAGGATGGCGTCGATGACCCTTCAGCAACTTCGCTTTCTGATCGCCGTGGCAGAGTCCGGCTCAATCAACGCCGCAGCTCAGCGCCTCTATACCGCTCAGTCCAACATCTCAAACGCCGTCAAAAGCCTAGAACAAGAGCTCCATCTGGAGATCTTTACGCGCTCCAGCCGCGGCGTCACGCTCACCAACGACGGCACCGAGCTTTTGGGCTATGCGCGCCAGGTCGTAGAGCAGGCCGACATGCTCGAGGCACGCTACGAGGATGGTGGCACCCCGCAAGCCCGCCTCGCCATTTCCGCCCAGCACTACGCCTTTTCGGTCGAGGCCTTTGTCAACGTAGTCGAGCGCTGCCGCGACAGCAAGTTCGAGTTCATCATGCGCGAGACCACCACATCGCAGATCATCGATGACGTCCGTGCGTTTCGCAGCGATATCGGCATTCTGTATCTGGATGACTTTAACGCCCGCGTTCTGCAGAAGGCCTTCGCCGATGCCCGCGCAAGCTTCCATCCCCTATTCGACGCGACGGTCCACGTCTTCGTTAGCGAGCGCCACCCGCTCGCCCGCCGCCCTCAGCTGTCCCTTGCCGACCTCACGCCCTATACGCGCTACAGCTTTGAGCAGGGAACCTCAAACTCCTTCTATTACGCCGAGGAACCTTTTAGCTATATCCCTTGCGACCGCAACATACGAATCTCGGACCGCGGAACACTTACTAACTTACTTATCACGTCGAACGGTTACACCCTGTCGACCGGTGTCCTCTCCAATGAAATGCAATGGGGTATGGCATCGATCCCGTTAGCAGACGCCCCAACGATGCACGTAGGCTATATCATGCACGACGAGCGCAAGCCCTCTCCCCTCTTGCAGCAATACCTCGACGAGCTCAACCGCATCATCCATGCCAACTAACTGTCGGAAGACGGGGTAGAAATCGTAGATTGCTAGCCCCCGGCGGGCATGGCGCTACAATGGTCACTCACACGAAACGTACCCAACGAAAGGAAGCCCGTGAAGGTCATCATCTATACCGACGGCTCGGCCCGATCAAATCCGGGACGCGGCGGCTACGGCGCCGTGCTCAAATACACCAACCCCGCCGGCAAGACCTTCACCTCCGAGCTTTCGCGCGGCTACGCCAAGACCACCAACAACCGCATGGAGCTCATGGCGGTCATCGTGGCGCTCGAGGCACTTAACCGCCCCTGCGAGGTCGAGGTCCATTCCGATTCGCAGTATGTCGTCAACGCCTTTAACAAGCACTGGATCGACGGCTGGAAAAAGCGCGGATGGAAAACCGCCAACAAGCAGCCCGTCAAGAACCGCGACCTGTGGGAGCGCCTACTCACCGCCAAAAGCAAGCACAAGGTTGAGTTCATCTGGGTTAAGGGTCACGCCGGCCACGAGCTCAACGAGCGCTGCGATGAGCTCGCCACCACGGCGGCCGACGGCAGCAACCTCGATATCGATACCGGCTTTAACGAGAGCGACCTGTAACGGCGTTTTCGCACGCTATTTCCTGCCCCCTCGCGCTACACTCATCCTGTAAACCGAACGGCACGAGGGGGATACATGCTGCGTATAGCGACCATCGGCACATCCATGATTACCGACGACTTTATCCAGGTCGTCAACGCCAACGACCAAGCCGCGTTTGTGGGCACGCTCTCGCGCGATGCCGAGCGCGGCGCCGCCTTTACCGCCGAACACGGCGGCGAGCGTAACTTCACCGCACTTGACGAGCTTGCGTCCGCCGACGACGTCGACGCCGTCTACATCGGCAGCCCCAATGCGCTCCACTACGAGCAGGCCCTTGCCTGCATCGCCGGTGGCAAGCACGTCATCGTCGAGAAACCCTTCTGCGCCACCGAAGCGCAGGCGCTGGAAGTCTTCCGCGCTGCCGAGGCAGCAGGTGTCGTGGCCCTCGAGGCCATGCGTCCCCTCCACGATCCCGCCTTCCACGCCATCGAGGACGCCCTGGGCGAGATCGCCCCCATCCGCCGCGCCTCATTGCGCTTTGGCAAGTATTCCTCGCGCTACAACGAGATTCTCGCGGGACGCGCCACCAATATCTTCGACTGCAATATGGCATCGGGTTCCCTCATGGACATTGGCGTCTATACCGTCGAGCCCATGGTCGAGATCTTTGGCATGCCCTCCGGCCTTACGAGCATGACCACTCTGCTCGATCCCACCACGCGACAGCTCACGCACGGCCCCATCGATGGCTGCGGTTCCATCCTCGCCAGCTACGGCGGTGGCCGTATCTCCGTCGAGCTCGCGCACTCCAAAATTACGAATGACCTGCTGCCCTCGCAGATCGAAGGCGAGCGTGGCACTATCCAGATCGACCATCTGTCCACGCCCCGCAACGTCCGCATCGACTATCGCGGCGATGTCGTACGCGGCTCGGCGACCGAGGCACCGCGCGAACAGGGCGACAACGGCCGCGTGCTCGACCTGCCCAAATCGAGCAACACTATGGAATACGAACTCACAGACTTTATCACCGCTATCGGCGGCATCGATAACGTTAAGGAAGAGATTTGGGAGACCCCGGCGGGACGCCACGAGCTTGGCCACTACCGCGATGTCACGCTCGTCTCACTGCGCATCATGGATGCCGTGCGCCAGCAGGCCGGCATTACCTTCCCGTCCGACGCAGGCAAGCAGGCCTAGCGATGGGCTTCTTCGATACGTTCTTCTCCAGCGTCACCGGCGGCAGTCGAGAGCCTCAAAAACCATCAAACATTGAGCTCGAGTTGCGCCGCAGGCTTACTGTGCTCGCAAGCGACGAGGCCACTCAAGACACTCCCCTGCGCTATTTCCTGCGCTGGGCGGGGCAAGTCCAGGGCGTTGGTTTTCGCTTTACCAACACCAACCTCGCGCAGGCACGCGCACTCACCGGCTGGGTGCGCAACATGGAAGACGGCTCGGTCGAGATGGAGATACAGGGAGCTCCGGCAAACATCCTATCTCATCTCGAGGCGCTTCATGCCTCCTACGAGCGCATGGGAACGCGTTTTCGCCTCGTAGAAGCCCAGGCCCAAGCCCCACTTGCCAATGAAGACAGTTTCATTCCTCGTTATTAGTATTGTGTGCTAAATACGGTATCATTTACCTACGACCGTTGATAGAAAAGAGGCGAGGCGCATGGCGGTACAAAGAAGGAATACCAAGCAGCGAAAGCTGGTTCTTGACGCCGTGCGCCAAAGCTATAACCATCCCACCGCCGACGAAATCTACAACGTCGTGCGCGCGCAGGATGACAAAATCAGCCGAGGTACGGTCTACCGCAATCTCAATCTCTTGGCCGACGCCGGCGAGATCCTCTCCATCAAGACGCCGGGCGGCAGCCGCTTCGATCGCACGATCGAGCCGCATGCGCATATCATCTGCACCTCGTGCAGCCGCGTCATCGATGTACCGCTCCCCTTCGATGCCCAGCTCGACGCCAAGGCGTCCGAGCAAATCGGCTGGCACGTCACGTCGCACTACACCATCTTCGAGGGTCTCTGCCCCGACTGCCGGTAGATGTTTGGGGCATGCCTACTCAGCAAGTAGACGACGCAGCTCTTCTTCGACCGTGCACACGTAGCGGACACGGTCGTTGATACCGCGCATGGTGGGGTTGCAGCTCTCCATCAGATAGGGATGGCCCACGACGTTGAGCATGTCGCGATCGTTCTCATTGTCGCCAAACGCCATCATCGCATCGGGCGAGATCCCCAGGGCACGACCGTAATCGGCAAGCGCGGACCCCTTGCCCGAATCAAAGCCGATAAAGTCGGTCCATTCGGTTCCCGACGTCATCACATCGACCCGGTCGCTAAAGCGACGCACAAAATACTCCAGCGCCGCCGGCTGCTCTGCCTCGGGCGTCTGGAAGGCAATCTTAATGACATCCTCGTCAATGTCTTCGGGACGGTCGACTACCGCCACATCACAATGGACCTCATAACGCAGGTGGTCAACAAACGCATCGTTGCCGCTCATGCTGTAGAGGTGCCCCTCACACGAAAGGGTCACGTCGGCATGGGGATACGCAACCACGGCGTTCGCGATATCCATAGCAAGGCTACGCTCCATGGAACGCTTGACAACGGCACGCCCCTCGCTCATCACCAGGGCTCCGTTTTCGCATACATAGGCGAGCTCATCGGCCACCGGGGCAAACAGGTAGCGCAAGCTCGCATATTGACGGCCACTCGCCGGCATAAACACGATACCGCGACGATGTAGCTCATCGATAAGCTCAAAGGCCTCGGAACGCGGCTCGCGCTCCCCCGGATGCAGCAACGTGCCGTCCAAATCGCATGCAATCAGCTTGATTCCCTCAAGACCCATATGCTTCCCCCAAAGCCTCCTATCAACAGCAAGACGGACTTTGATTGGTCGCCCCTCAAAGCCCGTCTTACGCATACGCGCACTTAGCCGCGCGTCTTTTTAACGATGGTAAAGTCGGGAGCCATGCTCACGACGACCTCCGCCGCACTCGACGCAAAGCGCCGGTCCGCATCGAGTTCACGGGTAACCACCGAGAGCCGAACACCCTCGACACCCCGAAGCATGCGGCCCAAAACAGGCTGCACCGGCGTATACATGCGCACGGTATGCTCGTCCGAGTCACCCCGGAAGAGCGGCGCATGCATGTTGCCGATCTCCCAACACGCATGCGCGAGTGCAATCGGATCCATGCGGTCGACTTCGACCAAATAAACCTCGGCGCTGCGCAGGCGCACGACAACCGCCACGGACACCACGCCCGAACGGTCAATGGCGAGCACGTCGCCATCGGCAAGACGACCGCCGTCGGCAGTATCCAGCCGAACATCAATCGTGCGCCCCAGCTCCGTCACGCCCACAAACGCGCATACATCAGCCTGGTCCCAATCGAGCAGCAGCTCGTCAACTTCAAAGACACCGCCCAGCTCCCGGCGAAGCAGGAGTTCATAGGACGGATCGTTGAGATTTCCCAAGCATGTCGTCGAAACCAAGCGTTCGGGCATACTCTAGCCCTCGACCTCGACGAGCTCGATATCAAAGTTGAGGTCCTTGCCGGCCAACTCGTGGTTGGCGTCGAGCGTCACGGCCTCGGGCGTTACGTCGATGACCACGGCGGGGACGGGCATACCGCTCGGCGTGGACAGGAAAAGCTTCATGCCCTTCTCGATCTGCTCGATGTTGGGAACCTGTTCGGCCGGGAAGGTAATAACCATCTCGGGATTGTGCTCGCCGTAGGCATCGGCAGCAGGAATGTGCACGGTCTTCTTCTCGCCCACCTGCATGTCGACAACAGCGGCGTCGAAGCCCTTGATCATCTGGCCGGCGCCACAGGTGAACTCCAGCGGCTCGCCGCGATCGTAGGAGCTATCGAACTGCGTGCCGTCGTCGAGCGTGCCACGATAATGGGTCTTGACCTTCTTGCCCTGGTTGGACATGGAAACCTCCGTATATAAGGGCGGCGCACAACGCAAGCCGCCGTGAACATATGGCGCTAACTATACCCTAGTCATACAATTCAAAGACAGTTTGCAAAGAAACGCTGCAACCGGAGGAACTATGGCATATCCCGTATTTGACCTACACTGTGACACCGCCGACCGCATCGGCTGGGCCACGCTCGATCTCGACCTGCGCTTTACCGCCGGCACCGACGGTTATTTCCCCGGCGACGAAACGCATCCGCAAGATTTCGACCTCATCGAGGGCAACGCCTGCGCCATCTCGCTCGCAAAGATCGGCAACAAGCCGTGGGCACAGTGCTTTGCCACGTTTGTCCCCGACGAGATTCCCACCGCCCACGCCGCGCGCTTCCAGGCGCAGATCATGGCGCACATGAGCGGCCAGGCAATGCTCAACCACGACCGCATGGTCAATGTACGCAGCGCCGCAGACATTCGCCCCGCGCTCAAAGACGGCAAGGTCGCTTGCATCCACACCATCGAAAACGCCACGTTCTTTGCCGAGGACCCCGCGCTGATCGAGGTACTCAAGAGCCTGGGCGTGCTCATGTCATCACTCAGCTGGAATGCGCAGGGGCCGCTCGCGAGCGGCCACGACACCCACGCCGGCCTCACCGCCGCCGGCATCGAGGCCCTTACGCAGATGGAGCACGCCGGCATGGTGCTCGACGTCTCCCACCTCAACGATGAGTGCTTTGACGAGGTTGTCGCCCACGCCACGCGCCCCTTCGTCGCCAGCCACTCCAACTCCCGCGCGGTTTGCGGCGTCAAGCGCAACCTCACCGACGACCAGTTCCGCACCATTCGCGACATGGGCGGTATCGTCGGCCTCAACTACTGCAGCGAGTTCCTTTCCAACGACGCAACCGACGAGACCGCCGCAGACGTCACCTTCGACCAGCTAGCGGCACATATCGAGCACTGGCTCGACCTGGGCGGCGAGGACGTCATCGCACTCGGTGGCGACTGGGACGGTGCCACGGTGCCCGCTTTCCTCTCCGATGCCAGCAAGATGCCCGAATTCCAGAACATGCTCTCCAAGCACTTTGGCAAGACCGTGATGCAAAAGCTCTGCAGCGATAATGCCCTTGCCTTCTTCGAGCGCTATTAATTTCGCATCCCTTGAGCGGGTCGGCATGCCGAGCAATCGACATGCCGACCCGCCCCCCAATCTGAAGGATAACTTTTGACGCAGCAATTCACGATTTCCGTACCCCGACCGGATGGGATGCCCATCCCCGTCGTCGTTACCAAAAAGTGCGTCAAGAACTTCAACCTACGCGTCACTTCGAGCGGTGAGGTCCACGCCAGCGCACCGCTCGGAGCCACCCGCGAGCGTATCGAAGCGTTTGTGAAGCGCAACAGCGCCTGGATTATCAGTCGACTTGCCCAGCGCGAGCAGCGTCAGGCGACGGCACGAGAGCCGCTCAGCCCCTCGTCCATCATTGCACTTTGGGGCAAGCCCATCACGGTACAGGATGCACTCGATCACAACTTTGCATCACCCGCACCGCGACCCAAACAGGCCACCTTCGCAAGTTTTATGGGTACCGATGAATCGGACGAAGGCCCACAGGCCAAGCGGCACGCAATCCTCGACGGCCTAACGTCCGATGAGCTCCAAGCCCGTATCGACCAGCTCTATGCAACCGAGGTCACCACGGCGCTGTACGATATGGTGCACGCGTACGAAATCGCAATGGGCGTCACCGTGGCCCGCGTCTCCGTGCGCAGCATGAAAACGCGCTGGGGATCATGCACGCCCAAGACCGGCGCCATTCGCATCGCACGCGAACTTGCCGCCTATCCCATCGAATGCCTCGACATGGTTGTCGCCCACGAGCTCGTCCACTTGCTCGAGCCAAGCCACAATCAGCGATTCCACGCCCTGCTCGACACGTACTGTCCCAACAATAAAGCTCTGTCGCAGCGGCTCAAGCAGCCACCCCTCAACAAGCTCTAGCGTCGACTAGCGCACGCGCTCGATCTCGACGCCGCAGCTTGCCAGAGGCAGGCCAACAGGAGCCCACGGCTTATCGAGCTTTATGCGCACACCAAGCAGCGAGGGATAACGGCGCAGCAGCATCTGGGCTGTCCCCTCGGCTGCCGCCTCGATGAGCTTAAACGTATGCTCGCGCAGATAGCCATCGACATCGTGGCACACCGAGCCGTAGTCAATCGAGGCATCCAGGTTATCGTGCTCCCCCGCCGCGCGCAGGTCGGCATAGAGCACCAGAGAAACGATGAACTTCTGACCCAGCGCATTCTCCTCGGGATACACGCCATGGTTGGCAAAAACCTCAAGGCCGTCAATGACAATGCGATCGGCATGGCGCAGATCGTCATAGCTCACGTGGGGCACCGCCGTTGCGGTGGATATTTCGCCCCTTCCACGGCGGGCGAGCTCGGCGCCTTCAGTCTTGGTTGCATTCTCGGGCAGTTTCTTGTTACTCATCGCGATCGTCTCCTTCGTTTAGAACCCCGACCGCGCAAACTAACTACACGCGAATCGACAGGTTCTTTTTATCATCGCTCCAGTTGCAAGCATTGCGCGCGGGGCATGCAAAGCAGGCGCGCGACGCTTTGTCGGCTGCATAGAGCAGACGCTCGAGCGGTTGGCTGTTCACGCGCAGCTTTCGATGGCCCAGAATGGCCGTCTTAATGGCCGCGGCATCGGCCGGCTCAAACGCCACGTCATCGGGCATACCGCCGAGAATCGCATCAGCGACGCGTTCGCTTGCAACATCATGGGATATACCCGATTCATACTGTTCATCTTTGCCGATATCGTGAAGAAGTGCCGTGGCGTAGATGACCTCGCGGTCAAATTCGAGCTGTTCCTCGAGATTCTTGATCCACATAATGCGAGCGACATCGAGCAGATGGTCAATACCGTGGCGGCAGAAGATGCGCCCCGATTCCAACTGTGCAATGTTGCCCAGGTGCCGCCGGAACAGCCCGTTGGCACAAATGTAATCAATGCGAGGCATGGCGCCAAAGGGGGTCAGGCCCGAAGCCATAAAGCCGCGACGCGACGTCCCCTCATCGGTCTTCGATGTAAAGTCGTTGACGACTCTCATGGTTAGCGGCCCAGCATCCTAAAGAAACGCTCCTCGAGCGCGGGATCGGTCTCAAAGACACCGCGGCGAGCGAGCGTCACGGTCTTGGTGCCGGGCTTTTGCACGCCACGCATCGTCATGCACATATGCTCAGCTTCCATGAGCACAATCGCTCCCTGGGGAGCGAGATAATCCATGAGGGCATCGGCAACCTGTGCGCACAGTTGCTCCTGCAGCTGAAGACGGCGGGCATAAACCTCAACCGTGCGGGCGAACTTGGAAAGCCCAGCCACCCGACCGTTAGGGATATAACCAATGGCGGCCTTGCCATAAAACGGCAGCAGATGATGTTCGCACAGCGAGTAGAACGTGATGTCGCGCTCGATAACCAAATCGTTCGAAGCGACGGCAAAGGTTTTGGACAGGTGTTCCTCGGCACTCTGGTCCATGCCGCCGGCGATCTCACCATACATACGGGCAACGCGCGCCGGGGTCTCCAGCAGGCCCTCACGAGTTGGGTCCTCGCCTATGCCCTCAAGCAACAGCTTAATGGCGGCCTCGACTTTTTCCTGATCGACCATCTGGGCCTCACTTTTCCGATTTCACGTTCGCGCTATGGTACCACGCCCTCCGGCATCGACCACAAGCTACATAGTATGGGTCGAATAGACCGGATCATCACGCCAAAGTTCAACCGCATCACAAAGCGCAACGCCCTCGCGCTCAGCACGGGCACGCGTGGCATTCATATCGATCACGCGCTGGTTACTCGAGCCCCTAAAACGCAACGAGATATCGTACAGATCTTGAACAAACGGGCCGTCCACCAACATGTCAAGGCAGGCAAGAATGCGATCCGTCACCTCGGTATGATGACGACCGCCCGGCATAAGCTCCTCGAGCACGTCACCGGTAAAGCACCAAATAGTCTTCCCCGACTCCACGGGGTAAGCCTCACGAACACGCTCGACAAACTCAACGAGTCCCGCCTGATTCTCAGGTTCCATAGGCTCGCCGCCCAAAATCGTCAGACCATCGATAAAGGGATGGTCGAGGCTCTCAATAATCTTGTCTTCGACGGCACGATCAAACGGCTCGCCCGCAGCAAAGTCCCACGCGACAGAATTAAAGCAGTTCTTGCACCCACGACGGCACCCACTCACAAACAGAGAAGTACGAACGCCTTCCCCATCAGCAATGTCGAAATACTTAATGTTCGCGTAGTTCATAAGCAACCTTCCTGGGGGTCTGGAGTATATCATTCCGTCCTCAAACATTCTCGGCCTTTGGCCTGCGAAACTGCGGGCGGAACGATATACTCCAGACCCCTCGCGAGCAACACTCAATGAACGAAGCGAACATCGAGCATAGGGTTCGAGGTCCAATAATAACTTTGTTGCAGCTCAACCGTCATCGCAAGCAAAGCGTTGTTGCAAGTCAACTCATTTCCGCTAAGAACTTCGAGGAGTGAGCAGACTGCGCGCTGCATCTCAGCTACATCAACTTGGCTGCCCCGTAGCGAGGCCCCGGACCTTTGCTCGATATGAGTTCCGCACGAACAGGAGGCGCCAGTGGCGCCTCCGTCGTGAGCCAGGACTGTCCGAAATAGCGAGTAAAGGTCCGGGGCCTCGCTACGGGGCAGTCTGGGATGGTTATTAGAGATGCAGCACGCGGTCGCGGATCTCCTCGGTTCGACCCTGGTTCCAGAACTGGGTACCGATGTAGCCGCAGGTACGACGGGCGACGTTCATCTTCTCCTGGTCGCGGTTGCCGCAGTTGGGGCACTCCCACACCAGTTTGCCGTCATCCTCGACAATCTTAATCTCGCCGTCGTAGCCGCACACCTGACAGTAGTCGCTCTTGGTGTTGAGCTCGGCGTACATGATGTTGTCGTAGATGTACTGCATCACGCGAATGACAGCCTTGAGGTTGTCCTGCATGTTGGGAACCTCGACATAGGAGATAGCACCGCCCGGCGAAAGCTGCTGGAACATGCCCTCGAACTTGAGCTTGTCGAATGCGTCAATCTCCTCGGACACATGAACGTGGTAGCTGTTAGTAATGTAGCCCTTGTCCGTCACGCCCGGGATGATGCCAAAACGGCGCTGCAGGCACTTGGCGAACTTGTAGGTCGTCGACTCCAACGGCGTACCGTACAGCGAGAAGTCAATATCGCTTTCGGCCTTCCACTCGGCGCACTTATCGTTCATACGCTGCATGACGGCCATGGCAAAGGGCGTGCCCTCCTTCTCGGTGTGGCTGTGGCCCGTCATGTACTTGACGCACTCATACAGGCCGGCATAGCCCAGGCTAATGGTGGAATATCCGCCCACGAGCAGCTTGTCGATCGTCTCGCCCTTTTTCAGACGGGCGAGGGCACCGTACTGCCAAAGAATCGGCGCGGCGTCAGAAAGCGTACCCATCAGGCGCTCATGACGGCACAGCAGGGCACGGTGGCACAGCTCAAGGCGCTCGTCGAAGATCTTCCAGAACTTGTCCATGTCCTGATGCGAGCTCAGCGCAACATCGGGCAGGTTGATGGTCACGACGCCCTGGTTAAAGCGGCCATAGTACTTGGGCTTGTTCGGGTCGTAGTTCAGCGCGTTGGCAACGTTGTTGAAGCCGTTGCCCGAGCGATCAGGCGTCAGGAAGCTGCGGCAACCCATGCAGGTGTAGCAATCGCCATTGCCCGCGGTCTCGCCCTTCGACAACTTAAGCTCGCGCATCTTCTTCTCGGAGATGTAGTCGGGCACCATGCGCTTGGCGGTGCACTTGGCAGCCAACTGGGTGAGGTAGAAGTACGGGGAGTCCTCGTGAACGTTATCGTCCTCGAGCACATAGATAAGCTTGGGGAATGCCGGGGTAATCCACACGCCGGCCTCGTTCTTAACACCCTCGTAGCGCTGGCGAA
>CAKUGX010000019.1 GCA_934654765.1 uncultured Collinsella sp.
AGACCTCCTCCACCTGCTCGGGCTCGCCCTTGCGCAGCAGGCCGTGGTTGATGAACACGCAGGTCATCTGCTTGCCAACGGCGCGAGCGCCCAACGCAGCCACGACGGAGGAGTCGACGCCGCCGGACAGGGCCAGGATCACGCGGTCGTCGCCGACCTTCTCGCGGAAGTCCGCCGTCATGGTCTCAGCCAGGTTGTCCATGCTCCAGTTGGGCTCCAGGCCGCAGATCTCAAACAGGAAGTTGCTCAGCAGCTGCTGACCGTACTCGGAGTGCTTGACCTCGGGGTGGAACTGCGTGGTGAAGATCTTGCGCTCGACGCACTCCATGGCGGCAACCGGGCACACGTCGGTGCTGGCGGTAACGGTAAAGCCCTCGGGCACCTCGGACACGGCGTCGCGGTGGCTCATCCACACGGTCTGCTCCATAGGCGTGGAGTTAAAGAGCTTGGCGCCGGCCGTACGCGTGATGGTGGCGCGGCCGTACTCGCCCACCTCGGAGTGGCCAACCTTGCCGCCGAGCGTCACGGCCGTGATCTGATGGCCGTAGCAAAAGCCCAGGACGGGAAGGCCCAGGTCAAAGATGGCGGGATCGATGGACGGAGCGTCCTCGGCGTACACAGAAGCCGGGCCGCCGGAAAGGATGAGCGCAGAGGCGTTCATCTCGCGAATCTCGTCGGCCGAGATGTCGCAGGGGACAATCTCGGAATACACGTTGAGGTCTCGGACGCGACGGGCAATGAGCTGACCGTACTGCGCACCAAAGTCGAGTACGAGGACCTTTGCGGAAGCCTTTTGATCCATGGTTTCCCCCTCTTGTTGGCGGGGAGCCGGTGCCCACCCGCGCGAATAAACGAAAACAGCTTACATAGTGTACACGTTATATGGGGTTTCTCGTCCCTCGCAGCCATCAGCGCACGGCAAACGCACGACCTGGCCCCTATTTGACGGCGATTGAAGTGTTACCAAACGTTACAGATGATGTAATACGTTTGAACATTGGACGCCCTGTGCCACAATACTGCCGAACGACTCCGCCTCTGCGGCGGCAAATACGATAGGAATACCAGCATGAAGCGCATCCTTCTCATCGCCACGGGCGGCACCATCGCATCGACCGAGGACGGCAACGGCCTCTCCCCCGCCCTGACCGGTGAGGAGCTCGCCCAGAGCGTCCCCGAGATCTCGGGGCTCTGCGAGCTCGACGTCGTGCAGCCCATGAACATCGACAGCACCAACATGCGCCCCAGTGACTGGATGCGTATCCGCGACGTCATCGTCGAGGGTTATGCCGACCACGACGGCTTCGTGATTCTGCACGGCACCGACACCATGAGCTACACCGCGGCAGCGCTTTCCTACCTGATTCAGGACAGCCCCAAGCCCATCGTACTCACCGGCTCGCAAAAGCCCATGGGCAATCCATTTACCGACGCCAAGCTCAACCTGTACCAGAGCCTGCTCTATGCGCTCGACGAGCACTCGCACGATGTCTCGATTGTGTTTGGCGGCGTCGCCATTGCCGGCACGCGTGCCCGCAAGCAGCGCACCATGAGCTTTAACGCGTTCATTAGCGTCAACTATCCGCCCATTGCCTACATCCGTAACGACCGCATCGTTCGCAACGGACTCCACGGCACTCACCAGAACGAGAACCCGGTTCGTTTCTACGACAGCATCGACCCGCGCGTATTTGTACTCAAGCTCACGCCCGGCGTAAACCCGGGCATCCTCGACGCCCTTGCCGATAGCTACGACGCTGTAATCCTTGAGACCTTTGGCATTGGCGGTATTCCCGAATTTGGCGAGTCGGGCGAGTCGTTCCAAGAGGCAATTTTCCGCTGGGTCGATTCGGGCCGCACCGTCGTTATGACCACGCAAGTCCCAGAAGAGGGCCTTGACCTGGGTGTTTATGAGGTTGGCCGTGCTTACGCCGATCATCCGGGCATTCTACGCGGCGACGACATGACCACCGAGACGCTCGTGGCCAAGACCATGTGGGCACTCGGCCAGTCACGCGATGCCGCCGAGATCCAGCGCCTGTTCTACAGCCAAGTCAACCACGACCGAATCCCGATAGCCTAATCCCTAAGGCAGTTCCACTTATCGCAGCCTCAAACGACAGGTGGTCCCCCTCGGGCCGTGCAAAAAACGGAGTATTCTGCAATTTCTCCGCTAGAGGCATAGAATCGGCCAATTGTTAGACGAACTTTTAGGACGAAGGGGCCGTCTAGTAAATATTTATTCCTCATTTTTATTTAGCGTGTGGATTAAATACCGTTAAAAAGGCAACACCAGCCGCTCGAGCTACCGTCTACAGCCGAACTGGTGCTGAATACTCGCGATTTTGCACATCGCAACCAGGGGGACCCGCCCAAAGAGCGTCAAATAGCAGCAGGGGAACGCCCTATTCGATGCCCTCGAGAAGCTCTGACACCGTCATGCCGAGTGCGGGCGCAATCTTAAATAGAACCTTGAGCGTGAAATTTGCCGTCCCGTCTTCGATTCGGTCGAGATAGGGTCGGCTGATTCCTGTCGCCACGCAAAAATCAACCTTGGAGATACCAAGGTCTCTGCGTGTCTCTTCGACCCGCCTGCCAAGAATCTGTTTCGCACGTTCGTCCATGCAGACGAGTTTGAAATGGGGCCGAACATAAACGTAAACTATAGTTTACGTTTTGCCGAATACACAGGAGTTTTCTATGTCGGGTTCTTCGGTCCGCATGTACCGAGCCACGCTTCGCACAAACAGCGCACCGCCCAAGCTCGTCGTCGTTGAAGCCGAATGCCTTTCGCCCGATGAGCGCACAGCATTTGCATTGCTATCAAGTCGCGTCGCCGCCGTTCTGGTCCCTTGCCCGGCGCAAGGTGAACTTGCCATCCAATGCCAAACGCATAGCTGCTCGCTCAATCAGGCCGCCGTAATCGCAACCAGCCAACGCGGCCTGCCCCTTCTTTTAGAAGCCGGTACCGCGCTCACCCTTCGCGGCACCGGATACGAAAACGAGGCCGCCGCCGACATGGTCTTTAAACCACGATCGAGCGGCGGCCTCGCAGCAGCCATTGAATATGCGTGCAGGCTCGTTGCCTAAAAGGACAAGCTAGAAACCAAGGCCAAAGCCCGTTCCGGTAATCGCCGAGTACATAAAGTAAACGTTAACCACGTTGAGGAACACACCCGTGATGCAACCGTTGCGCAGGTAGCGTTCGCACACGATGCGCGCCATGGCGGCAGAGTCATCATTGTTTTTAGCCTGGCGTCCTGCCGTAAAGTACGTCGCCACGCCCAGCAGCAGGTTAAGCACCGGCAGTGCCAGCAACTCGTAGCTCTTGCCCCAGCGCGTCGCCTCGCCGGCGGCATTAAACTTTGTTGCCACCTCGGAACCAATGTTGGGGATAACACACGCTGCGACCACCAGCGGAATCACCGCAAGCACGAGTAGCGCAATACCCATGTAACCGGCTTTTTTGCCATATTTAAACATGTGCGTCGTCCTTACACGTTAAAGCGGAAGTGCACGACGTCGCCATCGGCCATGACATAGTCCTTGCCCTCAATACGCAGCTTGCCGGCGGCCTTGGCGCCCTGCTCACCGCCGAGCTCGATGTAGTCGTCATAGCCAATGACCTCGGCCTTAATAAAGCCGCGCTCAAAGTCGGTGTGGATGACACCGGCAGCCTGCGGAGCGGTCGCACCCTGACGCACCGTCCAGGCCTTGACCTCCATCTCGCCAGCCGTAAAGAACGACTGCAGGCCAAGCAGCTTGTAGGCTGCCTGCGCGAGCACGTCCAGACCGGGCTGCTCCAGGCCCAGGCTCTCCAGGTAGTCGGCGGCGTCCTCGGGATCGAGCTCGGAAAGCTCGGCCTCAATCTTGGCGCAGATGGGCAGCGGCTTAACACCATCGATGGGCGCCAGATCGTCGTTGAGCATATCCTCGTCCACGTTGGCCACATACAGGATGGGCTTCATAGTGAGCAGGAACAGGCCCTTGGCAGCGGCGCGCTCCTCGTCGGTCATCTCCATAGACGCAGCGCGCTTGCCCTCGTTGAGCCAGGCGAGCAGGCGCTTGGCGACCTCGAACTTGGGCATGAGCTCCTTGTCGCGCTTGGCCTCCTTCTCGAGCTTGGGCAGCTGCTTCTCAAGCGTGCCCATGTCGGCCAGGATGAGCTCGGTCATGATGGTGTCGGCATCGCCGGCGGGATCGACGAACTCGCCCGTGCGGCCCACCTCGCGCATGACGTTGGGGTCCTTAAAGTAGCGCACGACCTCGCAGATGGCGTCGGTCTCGCGAATGTTGGCCAGGAACTGGTTGCCCAAGCCCTCGCCCTCGTTGGCGCCCTTCACCAGACCTGCGATGTCGACGAACTCGACCGTCGCCGGCACAATGCGACCCGGGTTAACGATGTCGGCGAGCTTTTGCAGGCGGCTATCGGGCACGTCGACGATACCCACGTTGGGGTCGATCGTGGCGAACGGATAGTTGGCGGCAAGGCCGGTCTTTTTGGTAAGCGCGGTGAACAGCGTCGACTTGCCTACGTTGGGCAGGCCCACGATACCGATGGAAAGGGACACGACAGCTCCTTTTGGTACAAGCATTTCAAACTGCATAAGTATAGCGCCGCCGCAGCATCTGGGCGAACCCGGACGCCACGGCGGCACGAATGAAGCAGAGATGGGGGTCGCTGGCTAGTCCGCGAGCTTCTCCACTTGGTCAAGCATCTTATCGAGCTTGGCCTTTGCCTCGGCCTTGACCTTCTGGGCTTCTTCGTGGGCCTTCGCCTTCTGGGCGGCCTTTTCCTCGGCTTCGGGATCGACGACGACCAGATTGGACGCGTCGTGCTCAACCAACTTGAGCGCATGCTCAGGGCACACCTTGACACAGGCACCGCAGCCCAAACAATACGTGGACTCCAACGCAAAGCGGCCGCTTCCCACCAGATCGCAGGCGAACGTGGGACATACATTGACGCACTCGCCGCACGACGTGCACTTGTCAAAATCGCACTCCGGCGTGCTCACCTGCATGTTCTGGGCAAGCTCGGGGTGGTTTTGCAACGTCGAGAGCACCAGTTGGCGCCCGTGCGTGAGCGAACGGCGACGCTTGGTCGTCGTGGTGCCGCACATGGTGTTGAGCGTGCGCTCCAGCTGGGTAATCTGATGGCGGTGGGCTTTGAGCTTCTGCGTCACCGAGGCCAGCGCCGCCGTTGCCGGGTTGAGCTTGGTCACGGTAAGGCCCGTGGTGCGGGCAATCTTATCCATGTACTCCTTGCGCTCGTACTCGCGGCGCTTATGACATTTGAGGCTCTTGGGGTCGACCTCCAGGCCCATGCCCGTACCAGCCCACTCCTCGGCAGTGGCGATGGCCTCGCCCAGAATGTCCTCACCGCCGGTGTTGCGGCATTTATCGCACACGCCCAACGGCAGGTACACACTCACGTTGGGATAGTCCGCCAGTACCGAGAACCAGGTCTCGGCCGTAATATCGCCCACGCAGGCGACGACGACCTCGTTCTCGCGCGGCATGCGCTTGAGGGCGCGCGTGCAGGTAACGTAGGCGGTCTCGTGGCTCGTAGCAGCAGAGACGATATCGTCATATAGGTTTTTGGGCGCCAAGCGCGGCGAGATGATCGCCTCGGTCGGACAGGCAGCGGCGCACAGGCCGCACTTACGACAGGAGTCGAGAATCTCGATGGCGTCTTCCTCGACCTCGATAGCGTTGACCGGGCACACGTCCATGCACGCGGTGCAGCCGCTCTTCTCGTTTTTGCAGGTCAGGCACGGAATGGTGTTGCCGCGCGGACGCTCCTTGTAGTCGGCAGGATTCCACTGCGGCGCCGATGGATCGAGTGCATCGGTCACGCCGCCAAGCGGGTTTTTAAGAAAGTCGAAACCCTTGCTGATCTCGATAATGTCATCAAATAGATCGTGTTCCTGCGCCATGCGCGGCCCCTCCCTGAGCAGTGCAAACAAGCAAGAGATAATGATACGCTATCGGCCCACGCCTCGGGCAAATTACACGCGGAGCACCTTTGAGGCGAATAGCCTATGGCCTATCGCCGCCCCGATTGCACAAGGTCGATCAAGCGCCAAACTATGCCTCGCACATGAGCTGCACGAGCTTTTGTTTGGTCACCTTGGCCTGCTCATTGGCCATATTACGCTCGTTTCTAAAGACCGCATTTGCAACACCCTGCAGGTCGGCATCGGAAATCTCGCCAAGGCCCAGCTCCTCGAGCGTCGTCGGCAGACCAACGCGCTGGCAAAACTCGAGCACCTGATCAAGCTCGGGCGCACGCTCCAGGCGCAGCTGCACCACCAGACCAAATGTCACGGCCTCACCATGCATGGCCTTGCACTCGGGCAGAATCGTCAGACCGTTGGCGATGGCATGTGCCAACGCCAAGCCCCCGCTCTCAAAGCCAACGCCCGAAAGCAGAATATTGCACTCGATCAGGCGCTCAACCGCCGGCGATGTACGCCCCTTTTTGAGATCGCGCTTGGCAGCGACACCGCACTCCATAAGTGTGTCGTAGCAGGCACGAGCCGCAACCAGGGCCAAGTGCCCCGGCGCGCCACCGTGCTCGTTGGCGCCTCGTGCCGCAGCGCACGAACGCGCCTCGAAGTACGTTGCCAGCGCATCGCCCATACCAGCGACCGTCATACGCAGTGGGGCCGCCGCGACCACGTTGGTATCGACCACGACCAGGTCTGGATTCTTCTCGAGCTCCAGGTAACGGTCGAACGACCCATCCTCGTGATACAGCACCGAAATCGCACTGCACGGGCCGTCCATCGAAGCCGCCGTGGGGCATACACACAACGGCAGCTCGGCATAAAACGCTACTGCCTTGGCGATATCGAGCATCTTGCCGCCGCCAATGCCCACCACCATGTCGCAATACTCGGCCTGGGCTTCCTGAGCCATTCCGACAACGGCCTCTTCCGTACACGGACCGTTATAAATCTTAAAGAACGGCTCGCTTAGATCATCGTCCAGAAATCCATCGACGATCTGCCTGCACAGCCGATCCTCGGTGCCCTGGTCAAACAAGACATAGGCAGCGCAGCCCAACCATGACAAATACCTGCCCTGACGCGAAAGTTCGCCCGGCCCCTGAACATACCGGCCGGGACCGCCATAAACCATAGGAAGCGCCATACGAGAATCCGCCCTTCATCAAACAACGATTGGTGCAAAGTAACCTGCCCCCTGCACTAACTTGTGCATTGGGGACAGGTTACTTTGCACCATAGCAAAAAGGGGCAAAGCCATCTGCTGGCTTTGCCCCTTCCTTAGCTTGATTTACTCATCCATGAGATAGTAGTGGCCCAGTGCGTCGGCACCCAGGATGGCGTTTGCGACCATCTCGGGCGTCACCTCAAACGGCATGTTGCACATGGTGTCCTCGGGCGCGCAAGCGGCCTCGGCAACGACCATGGCCTGCTCGCGCGTAACCTCGGCAACGCCAAGCTCCTTCATCGTGACCGGCAGGCCCAGCTCAATGCAGAAGCCTAAGACTTCCTCGAGTTTCTCAGTCGGAGCATCCTCGAGTACCAGCTGGACGATGGTGCCAAAGGCGACCTTCTCGCCGTGATACATGCCGTGGCACTCGGGCAGCATCGTCAGGCCATTGTGGATGGCATGAGCAGCAGCAAGGCCCGAGCTCTCAAAGCCAATGCCCGAAAGCAGCGTGTTGGCCTCGATGATATGCTCGACTGCAGGCGTGAGCGCACCCTTCTCCAGCGCGACCTTGGCCTTGACGCCATCGGCCATAAGCGTCTCGTAGCAGAGCTTGGCAAGCGCCAGACCGGCCATGCCGCCCTTGCCGCCAGCGCAGGTGCCACCGTCGGCATCATGCGTCGCCTGGGCCTCAAAGTAGGTTGCGAGCGCATCGCCCATACCGGAAACCGTCAGGCGCACCGGGCTCGCCGCGATAACCGTCGTATCCATCAGGACAATGTTGGGGTTTGCCTTAAGGAAGAGATATTTATCGAACTGGCCATCGTCGGTGTAGAGCACCGAAAGCGCCGAACACGGGGCATCGGTCGAAGCAATGGTGGGGCAAATGATAACCGGGGACTCCAGGTAATAGGCGACGGCCTTCGCGGTGTCGAGGATCTTGCCGCCACCGACGCCGACGATGATGTCGCAACCGTTGTCGCGAGCGAGCGCAACCAGGCGATCGACCTCGCCCTTGGAACACTCGCCGTTAAAGTCCTCAAACAGCAGCTCGGCCTTAGCCTCGGCAAAGCCGCCCTCGATCTTGGCACCGACGCGCTTCTTGCCCGAAGGCGTCACGATGACGAGGGCCTTAGCGCCGAGCGGCTCGACATAGGAGCCGAGCTTGGCGAGCTCGTCCGGACCCTGGATGTACTTGCTGGGGCTATTGAAAATTGCAGCCATAACTATCCCATTCTCTAAAAGAAAAAAGAAAGGGGCTCCGTACAGATACGTGCGGAGCCCCTCGTTACGATAACAAGAGTCGAGTAGAAATCGATGTCGGTGTCGTAGTAGCAGGCCTTGAGGATCTTCTCGAAGTCGGCAGCCTTGGTCTCACGCGGGTTCTCCGGCGTGCAGGCGTCGGTCTCGGCGTTCGCGGCGATCTCGGGCAGCTTGGCGAGGAACTCCTCCTCGGAAACCATCTGCGGGTTCTCGGCGTCGACCTTCACGCCACCATTTGCGTAATCCTTGATGGACTGCGGGATGTTGAGCTGGTCGTTGAGGTCGCGGATCTTCTGGACGAGCGCAGCGATGAGCTCCTCGTTGGTCTCGCCGGGAAGGTGCAGGATCTCCTTGGCCACATAAGCGTAGCGCTCGGCAGCACGGGGATCCTTGGAGTTCCACTGGATGACCTTGCCCAGGTACATGGCGTTAGCAGCACCGTGGATGATGTGGCCGTTCTCAAAGGCTGCACCGGTCTTGTGAGCCATGGAGTGAACGATGCCCAGCAGGCCCGAGGAGAAGGCGATGCCGGCGATGCACTGAGCCTCGTGCATGTGCTGACGGGCCTCCTTGTCGCCCTCATAGGACTTGGGCAGCCACTCGACGATCTCGCGGATGCCGTGCAGGGCGTTGGCGTCGGTGAACATAGAGGCGAAGGTGGAAACGTAGGCCTCCATGCAGTGGGTCAGAGCGTCCATGCCGGTGTGAGCGCACAGCTTGGCGGGCATGGTGTAGGTGAGCTCGGGGTCGACGATGGCGACATCAGGGGTGATGTTGAAGTCGGCCAGCGGGTACTTGATGCCCTTGGCGTAGTCGGTGATGACGGAGAAGGCAGTGACCTCGGTAGCGGTACCGGAGGTGGAGGAAATGGCGCAGAAGTGAGCCTTCTGACGCAGCTCGGGGAAGCTGAACGGCTGGATGATGTTATCGAAGGACTCCTCGGGATACTCGTAGAAGACCCACATGGCCTTAGCGGCATCGATGGGCGAGCCGCCGCCGATGGCGATAATCCAGTCGGGCTCGAACTCGCGCATGGCCTCGGCGCCCTTCATGACCGTCTCGATGGACGGATCGGACTCGACGCCCTCGAACAGCTTGACCTCGAAACCGCCTTCCTTAAGGTCGGCCTCAACGTCCTGCAAGAACCCGCCGCGGCGCATAGAGCTGCCGCCAGAAACGATGATGGCCTTCTTGCCCTTGAGGTTCTTCACCTCGTGGCGAGCGCCCTCACCAAAGTACAGATCGCGAGGATTGGTAAAACGTCCCATACTGTGCCTCCTAAACAAGCCCCTCTTAGACTTGTGTATATAACGGAGCACCCG
Organism: uncultured Collinsella sp.; assembly: GCA_934654765.1. Classification (GTDB taxonomy): domain Bacteria; phylum Actinomycetota; class Coriobacteriia; order Coriobacteriales; family Coriobacteriaceae; genus Collinsella. The sequence continues at coordinate 9,765 of CAKUGX010000019.1, forward strand.
ATTGGCTCCGTTAGGACCGTTTTGCGCGTTGCCGGCGATGACAATGCGCGATGTCTAAACGTCTCAATGCTCAGACAAACACTATTTTACCGTTCTGGTTGGTCAGTTATTCACCTAAAGCCAACAATGATGAAACGTTTTTTCTATCCCTGAAGACCCTTGTGGGGCATTCATACTCCCAAGCTGGGCAAACGTTTTATCAAGGTTGACTACATATCCCAGGCAGGACTGTGCCCCTCCAAAATGCGCCCCGTTCGCCGCCAAAAATCGACCGTTTGCGGCACCGTGATACCACTCGGTCGTCCAGGGCGCCGACATTTGTGTGACATCCGTCTTCGTGGTGCAAAGGTGCATGTCCAAGTGCGGCACCCCCGGTGTGCCACATGCGGGTAAACTAGAACCTTATATAGAGACATTTGAACCCTAACCGCAGCAAAGGAGGCCCCATGGCATTCGATCCCATTCAAGAGGATTGCCATCGCCTCGTTCTTGAGGCCTTGCGCCGCGACAATATCCCGCTCACCGACGCTGCCGCCGTAGAGCGTCTGATGGAACAATTCACCCGCAACCCCGCACCGCTCATCGTGCACGACCGCGACCGCGCCGGGCACCTCATTGCCAAGGTGGTCGAGGCCGTCGACTACCGCATTCCCTTTATCCCTGACGATACCCAAGCAGAGCAAGAAGAGGCAGCTGCCGAGAACATGCTCCGCGAGGCAGCCGCGCTCGATCCGGCCAACTGGGACGCTCAGCGCATGCTGACCGCCCTCACCGCCAGCTCCAACGAGGAATACGTGCAGTATCTGGTGTCCAAGTGCGACGAGGTGGAGCACGACCTGGCACTCAAGATCGCCTCGGCGCAGGACCCCTACGAGCGCGAGGCCGCAGGCGACCTGACCCGCCGCCCCTACCTGCGCTGGCTTGCCGCCTTGGCATCGCGCGCGCTCATTAGCGGCCGCTACCGCATGTCGCTCGAAGCCGCGAATCGCAGCTTGGACTTTGCGCCCAACGACCCCGCTGGTGTCCGCCACACCGCGATGCTCGCCATGGCAAAGCTCGAATACCCCGCCGAGGAGCTCAAGCGATTTCGCTCTGCCCACTCCGTACCCTATCTCGCGAATACCCCGCTGCGCCGCCGCCCCAAAGATGCGGAGCGTGACTTGGACCCGTGGACGCTCATCGCGCTGATGAGCGCTGCCTGGCGCGAGCTGGACTACGAGGGCGCCGAACACTACCTGCGCATCCTTGCGCGCTCGTGCCCGCACGCAGCCGAGGCGCTCTACTTCCAAACCGAGTTTCCCGATGGCGTCTATGCCCGCGTCAACGTGGGTGTAGGCTCCACCGACGAGCTGGTCCTTGCCCTGTCCGAGGCGACGCCGGTGCTGCAGGAGGGCCTGGGCGCGCCCGACAACGCCAGCTTTGCCGCCTGGGTCGCCACCAACGATATCGTGCGTTCCCAAATCGATGAGCGCATACTGCGGGCGGCCGAGCAGGGTTTGCCGTTTAAGGGAGGAGACCTCTAATGGATCCGAGCGTCTACATCCCCGCTTACCTGGAGCGCGCCTACGTTGCGTCGCACCCCGAACTCACCGATGCAGCACGCGAGCTTGTCCATAACGACGTGAACGTCAACCCTCATAAGTATGCGCAGTCCGAGCATGCCCAGGCGCTGCTGTCCTATGCCGGTGTTCATCGCCACCTGCTCGACGAGCTCCATCGCATCGAGGACATGGGCAGCGACGAGGAGTTTGAGCAGACGCGCAACCGCCTGTTCGACGATATGCGTGATGAGCTGCTCAAGATCGTCCGCGTCGATGCGCTGGCCGTCGATGCCCAGCTGCTCGCCATCATTTTGGCGGACACGCCCGTCGACGCCTGCCTGGGCGATCTGATGAAGCTCGAGGCGACCACGGCCGATTACCTGCAGCAAAGCGTGCCCGGGTTCGACATGGAAGCCCCGCACTACTGGGCCAATAATGTTTTGGCCGATGGTGTCACCGCAGCAGACCTTACCGTGAGCGAGCCGGCCCTTATCGGGTGGCTTCACACACTCGAGGCCATCTCGCAGCTGTGCATGGCGAGCGCTCGTTACCGCGCCGCCGCCAACTATTCTCGCCGTGTCCTTAAGGCGGAGGGCTATCCCACCCGGGCCGCCGGCACCGTACTGCTTGCCCTCGCCCGCTTGGAAGACCAGGACGGCTTTTTTGCCCTGGCGCATCAGCTCGAGGAACAGATGGGGGCCGATGCGCTCGAGAACTCTCCTTGGTATCTGCTCGCCCGCACGATTCTGCTGTTCAAAACAAACAAGATGCGCCCGGCGACACGCGCGCTGCGCGAGTTTGCCAACCGTTGCGAGGGCGGTGCGTTCTTCTTGCTGAACCCCATGTACCAGACACCGTACCTTCCCTGCCGGCCCGAGCCACACGATCCCTGGGATCTTTCGCACCAAGCCGTTTGGGAAGCGGACGGTATTATCTCGGACACCCCCGACTTTGCCCCCTGGGCCAATGCCTGCGAAGACGTTTCGCAGCTTGCCCAGGATTTTGCGCGCCGCTACGGTTTCTAGCGGTGCGATTCCCCCGACTATGTCATCTACGTTAGGAACGGCTTCATGAATCTCCGCTCATCTCTCGCCTGCACCTCAAGCGATATCGCCCGCTGGGGGCTGCGCTCTGTCCTTAAGCGCCAGGGCGGCGTACTCCCCGGCCGTATCGCCATGAAGATCGACCCCGAGCTGCTAAGCAACCTCGCCGGCCTTGTCGACAGCAGTGTGGTGATTACCGGCACCAACGGCAAGACCACCACCTCCAACCTCATCGCCGACGCCGTTGCCGCCAGCGGCGCTACCGTGGTGTGCAACCGTGCCGGCAACAATATGGAGCCCGGTGTGGTGGGTGCTCTGCTCGAGGCCCGCAGTGGCCTTAAGCACACTGACAGCGGCAAGCGCGTGGGCGTTTTTGAGTGCGACGAGCTCTACACCGTACGCGTTCTGCCCAAGCTCAAACCGACGTACTTTGTGCTGCTCAACCTGTTCCGCGACCAGCTAGACCGCTACGGCGAGATCGACCATACCCAAGACGTCATCGCCCATGCGTTGGAGCTCTCTCCGGCAACAACGCTCATCTACAACGCCGACGATCCGCTGTGCGCCTCGATCGCCGCGCGCGTCCCCAACACGAGCATCGCCTTTGGCATCGACGGCGCCACGGGCACCGAGTCCGACCGTATTAGCGACTCACGTTTTTGCTCACAGTGCAACGCGCCGCTGGAGTATGACTACGTGCAATACGGACAGCTCGGCGCCTATCATTGCCCTTCGTGCGGCTGGGGTCGCCCCGCGCTGCTCCGCCGCGTGACGGGCGTTGAGCTCGGCTGCGACGGCTATGGTTTTGACCTGGCCTTTGGACCCGAGGCCAACGCGCCCGCCGTGCACATCGCCACGCGCTACAACGGCCTGTACATGGTCTATAACGTCGCCGCTGCCTTCTTTGCGGCGCACGAGCTGGGCGTGGACGCGGCGCACCTGCAGCCCACGCTTAATGCCTACGTGCCCGCCGGCGGACGCATGGGCCGCTGGGATATTGCCGGCCGCACCGTCGAGGCCAACCTGGCCAAGAATCCCGTGGGCTTCGATCGCCAGATCCAGTCCATTAAAACGGCAGGTGGCAGGCTCTGCGCCTTCTTCCTAAACGATAACGATGCCGACGGCCACGATGTCTCGTGGATCTACGATGTCGACTTCGAGCGCATCGCCGACACGCCGGGTCTTGTCGCCTTTGCCGGAGGCACGCGTGCGCACGACATGCAGGTACGCCTCAAGTACGCCGACATCGATGCCGCGATTATCTCGGACGTCGCGCAGGCGATCGGCGCCGTGGCAGACGAGGCCGCCGATGACACCTTCTACGCCGTCGCCAACTACACGGCCTTCCCGCCGCTGGTCAAGGAGCTCGACGGACTCAAAGGCACCGATGCGGCCACGGTTGCCGCCCACGCTGCACCGTGCGCCGATGGTAGCGCTGTCCCCACCGATATTGCGCCGGTCGAGCTTTCGCGCCCGCTGCGCATCGTCTATCTGTACCCCGATGCCCTCAACCTCTACGGCGACGGCGGCAACGTTATTGCGCTTGAGCGCCGCTGCGCCTGGCGCGGCATTCCCGTGCGCGTGGACGAGGTCCGCATGGGCGAAACGCTTGATTTGGCCGATGCCGATATCGTCATGATGGGCGGCGGCTCCGACCGCGACCAGCTGGCCGTGGCACACGAGCTGCTCGCCCAAAAAGATAAGGTCGCGGCCTATGTTGAGGTTGGCGGCACACTGCTTGCCATCTGTGGCAGCTATCAGCTGCTCGGCCGTTCGTACTACATGGGCGACGATCGCATTGAGGGTCTGGGCGTCATTGCCGCCGAGACTGTGCGCGGCTCCGACCGCCTGATCGGCAACGTCGCCGTCAAGACCGACCTGGCACCCGAGCCCTTTGTGGGATTCGAGAACCACGGCGGCCGCACCCTGCTCGACGCAGAGGCGACGCCGCTCGGAACGTCCGTCGTTGCGGGCACCGGCAACAACGGCGACGATGGCTTTGAGGGCCTGATCTACAAGGGCGTCATCGGCACGTATCTACACGGACCGGCACTGCCCAAGAACCCCGAGCTTGCCGACTGGCTCATTACCCACGCCCTCGAGCGCCGCGGCGATGCGCAGGCCACAGCTCTGCTGCCGCTCAAGCCCCTCGACGACACCTACGAGCACACCGCTCACGACGCCGCCATGAAGCTCCTCCCCTAACGCCCCACCACCACAAAGGGGACAGGCACCTTTGTGGTGGTTTTCCAGTTTGCCAACGATATACGCGCCGGCAAAAAAGTCTGCTATACTCTTTCCCGCTGTCCCCATCGTCTAGCGGCCAAGGACGCCACCCTTTCAAGGTGGATATCGCGGGTTCGAATCCCGCTGGGGGCACCACAGAATCTGAGAAGCCCGTTACCAATTCGGTAGTGGGCTTTTTGCTACCCATACGCCGGGATTCGAACCCGACAGGGTGCGGAGCTGAGGAAACGCGTAAGCGTTTTCCAGCGCAGCACGCAAGGAGCGGAGCGACGCAGCGAAAGCGGGCGGTGCCAGCCGCACGCGGACATCCCGCTGGGGGCACCACAGAATCTGAGAAGCCCGTTACCAATTCGGTAGCGGGCTTTTTGCTACCCATGCGCCGGGATTCGAACCCCGAAGGCATAAAATCTCACTGTCATCCAAGGGCCCGTGGACAAAAAATAGCAAATATGAGTACTGTTACCAATTTAGTAACAGCGATTTCATGCCATCAGAAGGCGATCTGGACACAAGGCGTCCTACGGCGGAAGAATTGCAGGCGTTTATCAGCTAAGTACTTGGACATATGTTGCGTAACACTGCATATTTTGCAAAAAAATAATGCTACAGGGCTTGTGACAGTACTCATATTTGACGTTTTTTGCCCACGACCCCTTATTGCGTGGGCGAATCAGTTGCAAAGCGGGATCCAAAGCGTCCTTCGCAAACAAAAACCGGGGCCCGCATGATGCGGACCCCGGCTCAATACCGTAACGATATGTCAGTTACGCTCTACACGTAGAACAGAATGTCGTCGTAGGTCGGGACCGGCCAGTAGTCAGCGGCCACGATCTCCTCCATGGCATCCACGGCGGCACGCAGCGTATCCATAGCGGGAACGACCTCGTGCGCGTACACGTTGGCCTGCTCCTGGCCATCGAGGGCCTCGGCCTTCTGATGTACGGCGTCAAGTGCCTTGATGGAGTCGTTGATGGCGGTGATGCCGTTGCAGAGCTTGTTGAGCGTGTTCTGCTCGCACTGCATGGCGGCCTCAGCACCGGCGGCACGAATAGTCTCAAGGCCCTTAGCGACCTTGGTGGCATAGGCGGTAATGACCGGACGATAGGTACGACGCGCCTCGCGAACCATCGTGGTAGCCTCGATGTTCATGAGCTTGTTGTACTTCTCGAGCTTGCAATCATAGCGGCACTGGGCCTCGGCCTTGGTCAGGACGCCCGTCTCCTCAAAGAGCGCGATAGCCTTATCGGAAACAAAGGCGGGAAGAGCGTCGGCCGTGGTCTTGTTGTTGGCAAGGCCGCGCTTCTCGGCCTCGATGGGCCACTCGTCGGAGTAACCGTCGCCGGAGAACAGGATGCGCTGGTGATCGGTCAGCACCTTCTTGCAGTACTCGAGCGCGGCGTCCTGGAACTTATCCTCGGGCGTACCCTCGAGTGCGTCGGCGAAGGACTTGAGCGACTTGGCCACGGCGGCATCGAGCACCAGGTTGGAGTCGGAGACGTTCTGCTCGGAGCCGCAGGCACGGAACTCGAACTTGTTGCCGGTGAAGGCGAACGGGGAGGTGCGGTTGCGGTCGGTGTTGTCCTGCATCAGCTTGGGCAGGGTATCGGCGCCCAGGTCGAGCACGCCGCGCGTGGCATGGACGGAAGCCTTGCCATCGATGATCTTCTCGACGACCTCGGTAAGCTGGTCGCCCAGGAAGATGGACATAATCGCCGGAGGAGCCTCGTTGGCGCCCAGACGATGATCGTTGCCGGCCGAGGCAACGGAGGCACGCAAGAGCTCCTGATAGTTATCGACGGCCTCGATCACCGCGGTGAGGAAGACGATGAACTGCAGGTTGTCGAGCGGGGTATCGCCCGGGTCGAGCAGGTTCTCGGACTCGGTGCCAAGCGACCAGTTGTTGTGCTTGCCCGAACCGTTGATGCCCTCGAAGGGCTTCTCGTGCAGCAGGCAGACCAAGTCGTGGCGGGAGGCGATGAGCTTCATCTTCTCCATCATGACCAGATTCTGATCGATGGCCTCGTTGACCTCGCCGTAGACAGGGGCGAGCTCATGCTGGCAGGGAGCGACCTCGTTGTGCTTGGTCTTGGCAGGAATGCCAAGCGCCCACAGTTCATCGTCCAGGTCCTTCATATAGGACGAGACAGTGGGGCGGATAGCGCCAAAGTAGTGCTCCTCCAGCTCCTGGCCCTTGCAGGGAGCAGCGCCAAAGAGGGTGCGACCGGTGATGACCAGGTCCCTGCGCTTGCGGTAAGCGTCCTTCTTGATCAGGAAGTACTCCTGCTCATCGCCCACGGAAGGAACGACCTTCTTGGGGGTCTTGCCAAACAGCGCCAAAACGCGCTTGGACTCACGCGAGAGCGCGGTCATGGAGCGCAGCAGCGGGGTCTTCTTGTCCAGGGCCTCGCCCGTGTAGGAGCAGAAAGCCGTGGGGATGCACAGGACATCGTCCTTAATGAATGCGGGGCTAGTGGGATCCCAAGCGGTGTAACCACGGGCCTCGAAGGTGGCACGCAGGCCGCCGTTGGGGAAGCTGGAGGCGTCCGGCTCGCCCTGGATGAGGTTCTTGCCCGTAAACTTGGTAATGGCGGTGCCGTCGTGGTTGGGCTCGAGGAAGCTGTCGTGCTTCTCGGAAGTAATGCCCGAAAGCGGCTGGAACCAGTGCGCGTAGTGCGTCGCGCCCTTGGAGATGGCCCAGACCTTCATGGCGTGGGCAACGGCGTTGGCCACATCCAGGTCGAGCGGCTCACCGTCCTCGAGGGTTGCAGCAAGGCGCTTCCAAATGTCCTTGGGGAGGTAGTCCTTCATGACTTCCTCAGAGAACACCATGGTCCCGAAGCGGTCAGTAAGTTCGGCCATACGGAACTCCCTTCGTATCGGCACCGCGTGAGAAGCGGTGTTGATTACTAACGAACGAGTCATAGATTAGGCTCGTCGTGTTTCCGCAACATTACCGTTATGTTGCTGTCACGAAACCAATCAATGAGGTTACCGCATCGCGGCGGCGTTGCCGCCCTCAACAGCCAATCAACTGTATAAATTGCAGACCTCTCCCCATGGTTTAAGGGTAGTCAATTTGGGATGGGGCTCTATTAACTGGTATTTCGCATCAGATACCAGTCTTTATAGCCCGTGTCAAAATGAGCCGCTCTGCTATAGGGAATGTCGATAGCAAGGCATCTTTGATTGGTATCCCCCAAATAGTGAGTGAAACTCCACCGTGGCATAGTGGTGCTGTAGAATCCTTACAACACATCACACTATTACGTATCTAGAGGAGCACGATATGCGCGTCGACGAGGTTTTTAAGCAGGCAGCATCCCAGGGCACCGCACCCGTTTCGTTTGAGATGTTCCCGCCCAAGGGTGAGCTTACCCTCGACACGGCTCGCGAAGTGGCAGGCAATCTGTGCAAGCTTTCGCCGAGCTTTGTCTCGGTCACCTGCTCGGCCGGCGGCTCGGGCAACGGCGCCACCACCGCCCCCATCGCGCATATGATTTCGAGCGAATTCGACACGCCCTCGGTAGCGCACCTCACCTGTGTGGGCCGTACCCACGCCGATATCGCCGCCAAGATCGACGAATACCGCACCGCCGGCGTAGAAAACATCCTGGCCCTGCGCGGTGATCTGCCCGCTGGCGCGACCGAGGACGACAAGCCCGCCTCGGACTACGCCTACGCCCGCGACCTCATCCCCGAGCTCGTCGACGCCGGCTTTTGTGTGGGCGCCGCAGCCTACCCCGAGGGCCACATTGCCTGTGAGGACCTCAACGCTTCGGTCGAGCACCTCAAGCAAAAGCAAGACGCCGGCGCGAGCTTCTTTGTGACGCAGCTCTTCTTTGACAACGAGTGCTTCTACCGTTTCCGCGAGCTTGCCGACAAGGCCGGCATCACCGTGCCTATCACCGCGGGCATCATGCCGTTTATGGGCAAGTCACAGATCAGCCGCATGGTCTTTATGTGCGGCGCGTCACTGCCCTCCCCCGTCATCAAGATTCTCGCCAAGTACGAGAACGACCCCGAGAGCCTGCAGGCAGCCGGTGTAGATTATGCCGCCCGTCAGCTTTGCGACCTCAAGGAGCACGGCGCCGACGGTCTGCACCTGTACACTATGAATCGTCCTGCAATCGCCGCAACCATTATGGAGCGCCTGGGGTAATGGAAAAACCGCACATCGATACAACCGCTGTCGAAGTGCCGGCCGACCTTGCGTCGCCGGCGCTTTATCGTATCGATGCTGCCCACCATCCCCGCGTCGATCGTGCCGAGATGCTGCGGTATCTGGGTTACGGCGGCCAGCAGATTGAGCCCGAGCTGTCGCAGCGTATTGAGCTTGTCGTTGAGCGTCTGGAGCTGGACATTGAACCCCGCGGCGTGCGGCGCGTGTTTACCGTCGATGCAACGGGCGTGGACGAGCAGGGAGAGCCCAGCATCCGTCTGGTCGGCACCAACGTTGAGCTGCGCGGTCGCGACATCTATCGCCATCTCAAAGACGCCCGCTTTGCCGCGCTCATGGCATGCACCCTCGGCATGGAAGCCGAGCGTCGCCTGCGCACCACGGGAGCCCAGCAGCCCCTAGAGGGAGCCGTGCTCGACGCCGCATGCTCTGCCTATGTAGAAGCCGCCGCCGAGCAGATGGACCAGCAGGTCAAGGCTGCGGCCGCCGCACACGGACTCGCCGGTAACTGGCGCTTCAGTCCCGGCTACGGCGACTGCCCGCTTACGGCCCAGCGCTCGATCGTGAATGCGCTCAACGCCACACGGCTCATCGGCCTGACCGTCACACCTACCAGCCTGCTCATGCCCACCAAGAGCGTGACCGCGGTGATCGGTCTGTTTGACGGCGAGGTTCACGACGCCCAGAGTCGCCCCACCTGCAATATCTGCTGCATGCGTGAGCACTGCCGCTTCCGCGCCGCCCACACCACCTGCTATTCCAGCCATTAGGAGCCCTCGATGTTTACTCCGCTTATCACTCATGATTCTGACGGCGCTGCGTTGGCGGCGCCTGTCAATGCCGCGCGCCTCAACGGCGCCACGTACAAGACGCGCACGATCGACGACCTGTGCATCAAGGACGATCGCCTGCGTGCCGCCATCGAAGGCACCGGGCATCTGCTGTTTGACGGCGGCATGGGCACCATGCTGCAGGCCGCCGGTATGAAGGCCGGCGCCCTGCCCGAGCTCCTCAACTTTGAGGAGCCCGAGGTCATCACCGACATCCAGCGCCAGTACGTCGAGGCCGGCTGCGACGTGATCACCGCCAACACCTTTGGCGCGAACGCCCACAAACTCGACGGCGCCGCCACCGTGGCCGATGTCTTTGCCGCCGCGGTCTCTTGCGCTCGCGCGGCCGGCGCCCACTACGTCGCCGGCGACATCGGCCCCATCGGCGCGCTGCTTCGTCCCTTAGGCACCCTCAGCTTTGACGAGGCCTACGACCTTTTTGCCGAGGAAGTGCGCGCTGGCGTCGCCGCGGGTGTGGACCTCTTTATTATCGAGACCATGACCGACCTTGCCGAGATCAAGGCGGCTGTCCTCGCCTGCCGCGAGAACTCCGACCTGCCCGTCTTTGCCACCATGACCTTTGAGGAAGACGGTCGCACCTTCCTGGGCACGAGTCCCGAGGTTGCCGCCATCACGCTCGATGCCATCGGCGCCGACGTTTTGGGCATCAACTGCAGCCAGGGACCGGCCGAGCTCCGAGGGCTCGCCGCTCGCATGCTCACCGTTACGGACAAGCCCGTTATGGTGCAGGCCAACGCAGGACTGCCCCGCGTGGACGACGACGGCAACACCGTCTTTGATATCCAGGCGCCCGAGTACGCCGTGGCCGTCGCCGGCATGATCGCCGACGGCGTGAGCGTCGTGGGCGGTTGCTGCGGCACCACGCCGGCGCACATGGCAGCGCTGCGCACGCTTATCGATAACCACACGCCCAGCCCGCGTCACCGCAAGCCCAGCATGTCGGTCACGAGCGCCCAAACGGTCGTGGATCTTCCCTGCGACGGCCACAAGATCGCCGTCATCGGCGAGCGCATCAACCCCACCGGCAAAAAGCGCCTGCAGCAGGCCCTGCGCGACGGCGATCTGGACTACGTGGTGAGCCAGGGCATCAGCCAGCAGGAGCAGGGCGCCGACATCCTGGACGTCAACGTGGGTCTGCCCGAGATCGACGAGGTCAAGATTATCCAACAGGCCACCGAGCAGCTCCAAGGCTCCACGCTGCTGCCGCTGCAGATCGACTCCACCGATCCCGCCGCTGTCGAGGCCGCCGTACGCCGCTATGCCGGCAAGCCCATCATCAACTCCGTCAACGGCAAGCAGCAGATTATGGATGAGATCTTCCCGCTGGTCGCCCACTATGGAACCAACGTCGTCGGCCTTACGCTCGACGAAGGCGGCATCCCCGATACCGCCGAGGCCCGCTTTGCCATCGCCGAACGCATCGTGGCCGAGGCCGCCCGCTACGGCATCGGCCCGGACCGTATCCTCATCGACTGCCTGGTCATGACCGCCTCGACCAATCAACGCCAGGCCGAGCAGATCCTACGCGCCATGTCCCTGTGCAAGGAGCGTCTGGGCGTCAAATGCGCGCTCGGCGTGTCGAACATCAGCTTTGGCCTGCCTGCCCGCCCGCTGCTGGGCTCGGTCTTTTTGGCCGCCGCCTTTGGCGCGGGCCTCGACGCCCCCATCATGAACCCGGGCTCCAAGCGCTTTATGGACACCGTCTACAGCTATCGTGTCCTGAGCGTTGAAGACGAGGGCTCGACCGGATACATCGAGCGCTATGCCGGCTGGACCGATCCGTACAAGATTGCCGCAAACCCGGCAGCAGCTCAGGCCGCATCGACCGACACCGTGCCCGCTGCTGGCACCGCCGGCACCGACGGCAACGACGACCCGATTCGTCGCATGGTCGTCTCGGGCCGCAAAGGCGAGATCGCTGCCGAGACCGAGCGTCTGCTGGCAGACCACGACGCCATGGACCTCATCAACAATCACTTTATCCCCGCCCTCGACGAGGTGGGCGTCCTCTTTGACCAAGGCAAGTTCTTCTTGCCGCAGCTTATGGCCTCGGCCGAAGCCGCACGCGTGGGCTTCGACACCATCAAGCGCCTGATGCCCGCCGGCGAGATCGCCGACAAGGGCAAGATCTGCGTGGCCACCGTCAAGGGCGACATCCACGATATTGGCAAGAACATCGTCAAAATGCTGCTCGACAACTACGGCTACACCGTCTTTGACCTAGGCCGCGACGTCGACCCGCAAGAGGTGCTCAAGACCGTGCAGGAGCGTGACATCAAGCTCGTCGGCCTCTCGGCGCTTATGACCACCACGGTCGTCGCCATGGAGGAGACCATCAAGCTGCTCCATGCCGAGGTGCCGGGCGTCAAGATCATCGTGGGCGGCGCCGTGCTCACCCCCGAATACGCCAAGCAGATCGGCGCGGACTACTACGCCAAGGACGCCGCCGAAAGCGCGCGCATCGCCGAAGAGGTCTTTGGGCAGTAACACAACGGAAACAACCGAGCACCAAAACGTGCCGCACGCGCCACTTGGCACGTGCGGCACGTTAGAATAGAAAAGGCTATGCTCGTTTTGGCAGATAGGAGCGCAAGGATGGCGATCACGCCCGCAGAAATCGCGGAAACCCGCGGCATGGTTGAGGAACAGAACCTCGACATCAGGACCATCACCATGGGTGTTTCGCTCATGGGTTGCGGTGACGAGAACCTCGACCGCATGTGCACGAAGATCTACGACCACGTGACGCACACGGCTGAGCACTTGGTCGAGACCGCCGAGAACCTCGAGCGCGAGTACGGTATCCCCATCGTCAACAAGCGCGTCTCCGTCACCCCGGTGGCGCAGATCGCCGCGTGCTGCAAGGATGAGGACCTCACCCCCATCGCGCATGCCCTCGACCGCGCGGCAGAGACGCTCGGTATCGATTACCTGGGCGGCTTCTCCGCACTCGTCCAGAAGGGCATCGGCGACGCCGATCGCCGCGTTATCCAGTCCATTCCGCAGGCGCTCGCCACCACGAGCCGTGTCTGCTCCAGCGTCAACGTCGCCAGCCTGCGCGCCGGCATCAATATGGACGCCGTGCTTATGGCCGCCCAGACCATCATCGATGCCGCTAAACTCACGGCCGACCAGGATTCCGTCGGCGCTTCCAAGTTTGTCTGCTTTGCCAACATGGTCGAGGACTCCCCGTTTATGGCGGGCGCTGTCCACGGCGGTGGCGAGGCCGACGCCGTCATCAACGTAGGCGTTTCGGGCCCCGGCGTTATGGCCGCAGCCCTGGAGACGCTGCCCGATTCCGCATCGATGATGGAAGTCGCCGAAAAGATTAAGCAGACCGCCTTTAAGATCACCCGTGCCGGCGAGCTCATGAGCCGCGAGGCCGCCCATCGCCTGGGTGTCGAGAAGGGCATCGTCGACCTGTCGCTGGCTCCCACACCCGCCATCGGCGACTCCGTCGCGCGCATCCTCGAGATCATCGGCGTGGGCACCTGCGGTGGCCCGGGCACGACCTGCGCGCTCGCCATGCTCAACGATGCCGTCAAGAAGGGCGGCGTCATGGCCAGTTCCAGCGTGGGCGGTCTCTCCGGCGCCTTTATCCCCGTGTCCGAGGACGCCGGCATGATCGCCGCCGTCGAGGCCGGTGCGCTTTCGCTCGAGAAGCTCGAGGCCATGACCTGCGTGTGCTCCGTGGGCCTGGACATGATCGCCATCCCCGGCGACACCCCGGTCGAGACCATCGCCGGCATCATCGCCGACGAGATGGCCATCGGCGTCATCAACAACAAGACCACGGCCGTCCGCGTGATTCCTGCCATCGGCAAGGGCGTGGGTGACTGCGTCGAGTACGGCGGCCTGTTTGGCCGTGCGCCCATCATGCCGGTGAACCCCAACGCCGGCACCGTGCTTGCCCATCGCGGTGGACGCTTCCCAGCGCCGCTGAACTCGCTGAAGAACTAGCCTAGGGATACGAGGCGAGGAGCCCCGCCGCCGGGCGGCAGACATATAAGGTCGCCTGCTCGGACAGTCCTGACT
>CAKUGX010000020.1 GCA_934654765.1 uncultured Collinsella sp.
GTATGAAGGCATCCCGGTACCATGCGACGGTTTGATGTGCGATGCGGGCCTCGTCGAGCGCGGCGGCGATGTCCTCGGCGGTCGCTTTGAGTGTGTTGGCGCGCAGCGTGACCGGGCGTGTTGCCGCGGCGCCGAAGCCCTCGATCATGAGCTCGGCGTCGGCGGGGGCATAGGCGCCGGCGACCGTGTCGACCATAAAGCGCGGCAGGTCGGCGGCGCAGGGAAGGGCGGCAAGCTGGTCGGAAAGCTCGGTAGCGGCAAACTGCCTGAGCTTGAGCTCGGCCTTGACCTGCTTTTTCTGCTTACGACGACGCGGCTTGGACATCCGTCTTTCCTTCCCATTCCATTACATGTCGAGTGTTTTAGTACTGGCTCTCGTGCTTGCTGAAGAAGTCGAAGCGCGGGGGCAGCGGCTTCACGCGGTGCTCACCGGGCTTCTCGCCCAGGCTCTCCACGAACTCGTCCGTGGAGGCAAAGATGTTATCCCAGCTAAAGAAGACGACCGGGTCGATGTCGAAGTACTCGCAGATGAGCTCGCAGCCGGCCGGGACAATGCCGTGCATGAGCACGGTCGCCACACGCAGCTCGGTAAAGGCGTCGACGAGGGCTTGCGTCATCGCGGCGTTTGCCTCGTTACCCTCGAGCTTGTTAACGGCCTTAGAGGCGTCGCTCCAGCGCTTGTTGGCGGCGCGCAGGTAGTCGTCGCACACGGCGAGTGCGCGGTGCGTCTCGAACTTGTACATGGCCTGCTCAAAGGCGAGGGCAGCCTGCTCGGCGGCCTCGACCACGGCGGCAGAGGCGGCACCGGCGGGGATGCAGCCGTTGCGGTAGGGGTTCTCGTCGCCCTCCTTGACGGCGACGCCGTAGAAGCAGCTGCGGGCCAGGCGGTTGAACACGCCGGTCAAAAGGGCGCTCTCCTTGAGGGCCGGGTCGATAACGCGCTTGTCGTCGCAGGCGCGCACCTCGTTGCCGTCCTTGTCCTTACCGGTCACGCGTGTGTCGTATGCCTTGGGGCTAAAGCTCACCGGCTTCTCGGACAGGCCGAGCGACAGCCAATGCGCGCGCATCTGCTCGCAGGTGTAGTGGTTGAGCAGGTCGTCGGCCGGCGGGGGAGGCGTCTGCGAGGACGAGCTGGCCTTTTTGCCCATGTAGAGCAGGTGGTAGCAGGCGCTGACGGTGCTCTGCGTAAGGTCCCAACCCAGGGCCTCCCACATGGCGGTCTGCGCGATGCAGTAGAAATAGATGTTGTCCTGGCCAATAAACTGGTAGATCTGTGCGTCGTCCGAGCACCACCAGTCGCGCCAGTCGAGCGAGCTGTGCTGATAGGCGGGCGCGGGCACCTGCGTCGAATCGACGGCGGGCTCGCCCATGAGGGCGGCGTCCTGGGCGGCGACACCCTCGGTCACGCCGGCGGCCTTGGCGTCGCGCGCGAGCACGGTGCGGGTATAGCTGATGGGCGCCCACAGGCTTTCGGGCCAGCACCAGCAGGTGACGTCGGAAACGCCGTCGACCTGGGGCACCGGGACGCCCCAGTCGATGTTGCCGGTGATGCGGAAGGGCACGAGCGCCTTGCCGCTGCGGAAGCGCACGCCGCCGTTGGCGAGCACCGCATGGGCGTCGTCGCGCTCCTTCCAGCTGGGGAAGGTGACGGTGAAGCTGCTCTTGTTGCCCTCGGGCTCCAGCACGGTGTGCTCGGGGAGTTGGTCTTCGACGGCATCGAAGGCCTCGCGGAACTTGTTCTGAATGTAGAGCTGAGCCGGCAGCAGCCATTCCTCCATGGTTTTGGAGACCACGGAGCGAACCTGCGGGTTCTGGGCGAGCTTGGCGGTGTAGGTCTTCATAAAGTCGAGGTAGGCCGGCAGGTCGAAGTAGAGGTTGTCGACAGGGCGCAGCTCGGGCACCTCGCCGGTGAGCTGGCTCTTGGGCGCGATGAGCTCCTCGGGCTCAAACTGGTGACCCAGATCGCACTCGTCGGCATAGGCCTTCTCGGACTTGCAGCCCTGGATGGGGCAGCGGCCGATGACCTGGCGGCCGTTAAGGAACGTGCCGGCCTTGGCGTCGTAGAACTGCAGGGTGGAACGCTTGGAGATGGTGCTCTGCTCGTGCAGGCGCTCGATAATCTCGGCGGTCACCTCGTTGTGAATCTGGGCTGCCGGCTCAAGGCCCGAGCCGCCGTAGATGTCGCAGCTGATGTTGTAGTTGTTGAGGGTCGCGGCCTGGCGGGAATGATTGGACTCGACATACTCGCTGATGGATTTGTCGTAGCCCTCGTTCTCCTTGAGCTTGCGGTAGCTCTCCATGATGGGCGAGCCGTAGCAGTCGGTGCCCGAGGTGAAGATGACGTTCTCGCGGCCCAAGCGGTCGCGCAGGAAGCGGGCGAAGAAGTCGGCCGGGACAAAGACGCCACCAACGTGGCCAAAGTGCAGGCCCTTGTTGCCGTAGGGCTCGCCGGCGGTAACGATGGCGCGGCGCGGCCAGCTGGGACGGTCGTTCATGGAGTATTTGGATGCCATGGGACTCCTTCGCATATGGTGAGAGCGCGGCCGGGCGCGAGGCTCGGCGGCGCGGTGGTCAATTCGTGCATATCGTTCGACATTATCGCACATGCGGGCGGGTGCGTGGCAGGGGCGCTATCCTAAGATGCTATGAATGAGATTTCCAACATACATGCGTTTGAGGACGAGGATTTTCTGCACGCTTGCTTCGTGTGGGGGATGGTCTTGGTCGGCGTGTTTGCCGTGTGCCTGGTGCCGGTGTTTATGCTGATGGGCGGGCCCGTTGACCTGGATGCTGCTGACGCGGGCGGCTGGACGGCAGTCGTGGGCTGGATGGTCTGCTTGGCTGTGGTTTCGGCGGCGTCGTTTGCCGTACACGAGCTGGTACATGCGGTGTTTTTTAAGCTGCTGGCACCTGCGGGCGCGCACGTGACCTTTGGGGCGAACCTCGAGACGTGCATGATCTATGCCTGCGCCGAGGGGGTCGTGTATTCGCGCCTGCGGTATGTGGCGATTTGCCTGGCGCCGACGGTCGTTTTGACGGCGGCGTTTGCGTTGGGCTTTGCGTTTTCGGGGTATCCGCTGCTGTGTTACTTGGCGGCTGGTCTGCACCTGTCGGGCTGTGTGGGCGACTGGTATTACGTGCGAACCATTCTGCGCGACCGCCGTATTGTCGCCTGCGAGGACACGTCCTTTGGCGTTCGCTTTTTTGGAAAGTAGTCTTTTGGGATGATTTTTCTGGGATGGGGATTAAAAAATCATTGTGGGAGAGGAGATGTCGATGAAGCCGTTGCTGCTGCATGCTTGCTGTGCGCCGTGCTCACTTGAGCCGGTTCGCTTGCTGCGCGAGGAGGGGTTTGAGCCCACGATTTGCTGGACTAACCCCAATATTCAGCCGCACGATGAATGGCAGCGGCGCCTGGACGAGCTGCGCCGGTGGTGTGCCGACGGCGGCATCGAGCTCATCGAGGCAGGCGAGGATCGCGAGCGCTGGGAGGCCGGCGTGGCTCCGCTGGGCGCCGATCGGCCCCGTCGCTGTCGTGCTTGCTATGCCCTTCGTCTGGCCGAGGCGTGCCGCGTGGCCCAGGAGCGTGGATTTGAGTACGTGGGCACGACGCTCGCCGTCTCGCCGTATCAGCTGTTCGACACCTGTAATGATGTGCTTGAGCGCTTGGCAGCCGCCCGTGGGCTCACCCCGGTGATTCGCGATTTTCGCCCGTACTATCCCGAGGCCACGCGCCGTTCGCGCGAGTTGGGCATGTATCGACAGAACTACTGCGGCTGTCGCTTCTCTGCCGTCGAGGCGGCCATGGACCGCGCCCGCATCCGCGACGAGCGCAAAGCCGCCAAAAATTAGCTCACTTGGGCCGACAGCCTGCTAGGATGTAGGACGGACTTTAGCTATATAAGGAGAATCCGACGTGTCTATGCGTACCGATGATTTTGATTACAACCTGCCCGAAGAGCTCATCGCCCAGGCTCCCGCCGAGCCGCGCGACTCCTGTCGCCTGCTGGTGGTTGACCGCAAGGGTTCCGAGACGGGGACGCCGCTGGAGCACGGCGGCACCGTCGAGCACCGCATCTTCCGTGACGTTATCGACTATATCGAGCCTGGCGACGTGCTCGTCATCAACCAGACGCGCGTGATGCCGGCCCGCCTGATCGGCCGCAAGGCCGGCTCGGGCGGCGTGGTCGAGACGCTGCTGCTCAAGCGCCGTGAGGACGTGGATCCGCTGGGCCACGTTTGGGAGTGCCTGGTCAAGCCGGGTAAGCGCTTGAAGCCCGGTGCTCAGATTGAGTATCGCGCCGGTGGCGCCCATGCGCCCGAGGGGGCTCCCGTGGTGCTGACGGCCGAGGTCATCGACTTTGTCACCGATAGCCGTGGTGGCCGTCTGGTGCGCTTTGAGCCGGCCGGTTGCAATGCCGCCGGCGACCCGCGCACGCTCGACGAGGCCATCCATGCTGCCGGCCACGTGCCGCTGCCGCCCTACATTACCGATTACGAGGGCGACCCCGAGAAGTATCAGACCGTGTACGCCATGAAGGAGGAGCACTCGGCTGCCGCTCCCACGGCGGGTCTGCACTTTACGCCCGAGCTTATGGCCGCTATCGAGGCCAAGGGTGCGAAGTTTGCCGCCGTTGAGCTCGAGGTGGGCATCGACACCTTCCGCCTGGTGGAGGAGGACGACCCCACGCAGCACGTGATGCACACCGAGCGCTACCACATGTCGCAGGAGGTTGTCGACGCTGTGCACCAGGCAAAGGCCGAGGGCCATCGCGTGATCGCCGTCGGCACCACCGCGGTGCGGTCGCTCGAGAGCGCATTTGACGCGGACGCGCCGGTGTCCGATCCGGCCGTGACGGCGCGCTATTTTGAGGGCCGTGAGGACGGTGCCGACACGCTCGGCCGCGGCGACGTCGTTGCGCGCGAGAACGCCACGACGCAGCTTTACCTCATGCCCGGCTCGACCTATCACGTGGTCGACGCGCTGATCACGAACTTCCACGTGCCGCGCTCCACGCTCATGATGCTTGTGAGCGCACTTGCCACCCGCGACCAGATCATGGATGCCTACGCCGCCGCCATCGAGGAGCGCTACCGCTTCTTCAGCTTTGGTGACGCGATGCTCATTTGTTAGTTACGCGGTTCTACGAACCGCGTAACTGCTCGACGCTGCGCGGGCCGCATTTGGACAATCTGACGTTCAACTTCAAGGGCGCGACCAGAAGGTCAGCGCCCTTTCGTTTCACGTCACCTTGTCTCAAGTGCGGCCCGCTCACTGACTTATGCTCAACCTGCGGCGCTGCGCTGGTTGGCACTTAGGGACGTTCCTAACTGCCGGGTCTAAAAGGAGAGGGGCGCCGCGGGATTGGTTCCGCGGCGCCCCCTTTTGCGTTAACGTGTCGGCTCGGTTTTACAGCTGGTACAGCGTGGTGAACTTGTCCTGGAGGTAGCTGCAGTAGTAGCGGGCGTCAAACCCCATGCCGCAAGCGCCCTTGATGAGCTCCGGCGCGTCCTTGGCGCGGCCCCACTGCCAAATGTGCTCGCCCAGCCACGCGCGGACGGGTGCCAGGTCGCCGCTCGCGCAGGCGCCGGTAAGGTCGACGCCGTCGCGGCACATGGCTGGCACGAACATGGCGTCGTAGGCGCTGCCCAGTGCATAGGTGGGGAAGTAGCCAAACGAGCCGCCGCTCCAGTGCGTGTCTTGTAGGCAGCCGCGCGTGTCGTCGGGAACCGGAATGCCCAGGTACTCGTCCATAAAGCGGTTCCAGAGCGCGGGGATATCCTTAGCCGTGGCCTCGCCGGCAAACAGCATGCGCTCAATCTCGTAGCGCACCATAACGTGCAGCGGATAGGTGAGCTCGTCGGCCTCGGTGCGGATCAACGACGGCTGCGCGATGTTCACGGCGTGGTAGAGCGTATCCTCGTCCACGTTGCCGTAGACCTCGGGCGCGTGACGGCGCAGCACCTCGAGCAACGGACCCATAAAGGCACGGCTGCGGCCCACGGTGTTCTCAAAGAAACGGCTCTGGCTCTCGTGGATGCCCATGGAGGTGCCGCCCTCCAGGCACGTGCGCGCGTAAGCGGGGTTCACGCCCAACTCGTACATGGCGTGGCCGGCCTCGTGGATGATGCTATAGACGTTGGAGATGCAATCGTCCTCATAGATGTGCGTGGCGATGCGCGCGTCGCCCACCGAGAAGCCCTCGCTAAACGGATGCTCGGTAAAGGCGAGCGTGGTGTCGTCCAGGTTGAGGCCAACGAGCTTCATAAGGTCAAAGCTCATGGCACGCTGGGCGGCCTCGGGCACATGGGCGTGCAAAAAGTCGGCAGCCGGCTGCTGGCCGCGCTCGCCGATGGCGTGCACGAGCGGCACGACCGTGGCCTTGACCTCGTCGCAGAATGCGTCGAAGCTCTTGGTGGAAAGGCCGCGCTCATACTGGTCGAGCCAAACATCGTATGGGTCGCGTTTGGGGTCCATGAGCTCGGCCTGGCGCTTAAGCTGCCCAACGATCTTGTCCACGTAGGGCTCAAAGCTCGCCCAGTCGTTGGCGGACTTGGCCTTATGCCACACGGCGTCGGCCTCGCAGGTGAGCCTGGTCCAGGCCTCGGCCTCCTCGGTGGGGATGGCGCTGGCCTCGCGCTGGTCGCGGCCGAGCACGCGGATCTCGTCGAGCAGCTGCGGGTCGTCGATCTTGCCGCCCACAACCGTCTCGCGTGCCAGTGAGCGCACGAGCTCAACGGACTTTTCGCTGGTCAGGAGCTTATGATGCTCGCCGGCGAGCGTGCCCATGGCATCGGCGCGGGCCGCGGCGCCGTTGGCGGGAGCGATGGTCGCGCCATCGAACTCGGCAATCTTGAGCAGATACTCGCGGGTCCACAGCTTGCCCTCGAGTTTGCGGAACTTTTTGACGTCCTTGTCGACTTTAGCAGCCTTGACGCCCTTGGCGGCTTTTGCCACGGCGGCCTTGGCCTTCTTATCGAACTTCTTTCCCATACCATATCCTTGATCTCGCAGGCCGAGCGCCAAAGGTGGACGTGCGGCCAGTTTGCACAGCTACCTGCCTTGTACCCAGCGCGAACAAAACGGAACGCGGTGATACGCTCGCGAAATGTGTTATCCTATAGCCCAATGCGTTGACGGAGAGGGTTTTGCCCGCCGCGTCGCCGACAAGAGAGGGAAGGTCATGGGCTGCAAGCCTTCCTGCGGTGGCAAGGGCCAAGCGTTCACTCCCGAGCAGCAACCTCAACGGGCGCGCGGCCAGCGGCGGCGAAGCCCCAGTAGGGAAGCCGTGAGCCTCGCGATAAGGGGCGCAGAGTGGGCACGGCGGGCCAGACATCCGTCGGGTCAAACAAGGTGGTACCGCGGAATTCAACCGTCCTTGGGCAATGCACATGCCCGAGGACGGTTTTTTGTTACCGAACCGGGCCGCGTTTCCGCAGCATCGGACGGCATCAGCCGCTGCGACAAGTGGATGCGCGAGAGATGAAAGGGAAGACATGAGTCTGATTGATGATCTGGTCAAACTCGAGGAAGAGGCCAAGGAGCTCGTCGCAGGCGCCGACGACGCCGCCAAGCTCGAGGCTGCGCGCGTTGAGCTGCTCGGCCGCAAGGGTCGCATCACCGGCCTGATGCGCATGATGGGCAAGCTCGCCCCCGAGGATCGCCCCGTCATGGGCAAGCGCGCCAACGAGATGCGCCAGCTGATCGAGGGTATGCTCGACGAGCGCACGACCGAGATGAAGGCCGCTGCCCTCAAGCACGCGCTTGAGCACGAGGCCGTCGACATCACGCTGCCGGGCATCCGTCCGCAGATCGGTCACCAGCACCTGATCAAGCAGATCATCGAGGAGGCCGAGGACATCTTCTGCGGCATCGGCTACACCGTCGAATCCGGCCCCATGGTCGACACCTCCTACTACAACTTCACCGCGCTCAACGCGCCCATGGATCACCCGAGCCGCTCGGCCCGCGACACGTTCTACGTGGTCGACAACAATCCCGGCAGCGTCGCGCACCCCGAGGCACATGCCCATGGCGAGTCCGACGTGCTGCTGCGCACCCAGACCTCGGGCGTGCAGATTCACACCATGGAGGCGCAGAAGCCGCCCATCTACATGATCTGCCCGGGCACCGTCTACCGTCCCGACACGGCCGATGCCTGCCACCTGCCGCAGTTCAACCAGATCGAGGGCCTGGTCGTCGACGAGGGCATCACCTTCGGCGACCTCAAGGGCACGCTCGACTACTTTGTTAAGTGCATGTTTGGCGAGGACCGTAAGACGCGTTACCGCCCGCACTTCTTCCCCTTCACCGAACCCAGCTGCGAGGTGGACGTGAGCTGCCACGTCTGCGGCGGCAAGGGCTGCAACTTCTGCAAGCACAGCGGCTGGATCGAGATCCTGGGCTGCGGCATGGTCGACCCCAACGTCCTCATCAATTGCGGCATCGACCCCGAGAAGTACACCGGCTTCGCCTTTGGCATTGGCGCCGAGCGCGTCGCGGCCCTGCGCTACGACCTGCCCGACCTCAGAACTCTCATGACTGGCGATATGCGCTTCCTGAACCAATTTTAGGCTTGCCCAGGCACCCCATCTTGGCGTTCAAACCGTCGCTCGCGTACCTTTAGTACGCGTCGCTCCTCTTTCACGCCAACCTGGGGGCACCTGGACAACCCTAAGGCGAACGTCTTCATTTGATACCCCTCCCTTTGCGGAGATTAAGAACTAGGAGAGCTACATGCGCGTTTCTTACGACTGGCTCAAGACCATGATCGATATTCCGGAGGATCCCAAGACTCTTTCGGACGAATATATCCGTACCGGCACCGAGGTCGAGGCGATCGACACCGTGGGCGAGTCCTTCGACCACGTGGTGACCGCCAAGGTGCTCACCAAGGCCCCGCACCCCGATAGCGACCACATGTATGTGTGCTCGGTCGACGTGGGCGGCAAGAACCTCGACGCCGACGGCAACCCCGCTCCGCTGCAGATCGTCTGCGGCGCCCAGAACTTCGAGGCCGGCGACCACATCGTTACGGCCATGATCGGCGCTGTCCTGCCCGGCGATGTCAAGATTAAGAAGAGCAAGCTCCGCGGCGTCGTGTCCATGGGCATGAACTGCTCCGCGCGCGAGCTCGGCCTGGGCGGCGACCATTCGGGCATTATGATCCTGCCCGAGGATACGCCCTGCGGCATGCCGTTTGCCGAGTACGTGGGCTCGAGCGACACCGTGCTCGACTGCGAGATCACGCCCAATCGTCCCGACTGCCTGTCCATGATCGGTATGGCCCGCGAGACCGGTGCCATCTTCGACCGCG
Organism: uncultured Collinsella sp.; assembly: GCA_934654765.1. Taxonomy (GTDB): domain Bacteria; phylum Actinomycetota; class Coriobacteriia; order Coriobacteriales; family Coriobacteriaceae; genus Collinsella. The sequence continues at coordinate 9,318 of CAKUGX010000020.1, forward strand.
ATTTCCACGTCGAGCTGCCCGCCATCAAGGCCGAGACCGGCCGCGCGACCGACGACGAGCTTTCCGTCGAGATCGCCGACGAGGGCCTGTGCGACCGCTACGTTGCCCGCATCGTGCGCAACGTCAAGGTCGGCCCGTCGCCCGACTGGATGGTCAAGCGCCTCAACGCCCTGGGCGTGCGCCCGCACAACAACATCGTCGACATCACCAACTACGTGATGATGCTCACCGGTCAGCCGCTGCACGCCTTTGACCTCGACACCTTTGTCGAGCGCGATGGCCATCGCCGCGTGGTGGTCCGCGCTGCCCAGCAGGACGAGAAGTTCACGACCCTCGACGGCGAGGAGCGCGTGCTCGACGCCGGCATGGGCCTGATCACCGACGGCGAGCGTCCCGTGGCGCTGGCCGGCGTTATGGGCGGCATGGATTCCGAGATCGAGGACGACACCGTCGACGTGATGGTCGAGAGCGCCTGCTTCAACGCCGGCCGCACCTCGCACACCAGCCGCGACCTGTCGCTGATCTCCGACGCCTCCATTCGCTTTGAGCGCCAGGTCGACGAGACCGGCTGCGTGGACGTCGCCAACGTTACTTGCGCCCTCATCGAGGAGATCGCCGGCGGCGAGGTTGCTCCCGGCTACGTGGACGTCTTCCCCGCACCCAAGACCATCGACAGCATCAAGCTGCGCCTGGCCCGCGTGCACGCCATCTGCGGCGCCGACATCGAGCCCGACTTTATCGAGCGCTCGCTCACCCGCCTGGGCTGCACCGTCGAGCGCGACGGCGAGGACTTTATGGTCACCCCGCCGAGCTTCCGCCCCGACCTGCCGCGCGAGATCGACCTGATCGAGGAGGTCCTGCGCCTGTGGGGCATGGGCCGCGTGACGGCGACCATCCCGGCTGCCAAGAATCACATCGGTGGCCTGACCCACGAGCAGAGGCTCACCCGCAAGGTCGGCGAGATTCTGCGCGCCTGCGGCCTTAACGAGACCACGACCTTTGGCTTTGCCGCACCGGGCGACCTGGAGAAGATCGGTATGTCCACCGAGGGCCGCGGCTGCCCCGTAGTGCTCATGAACCCGCTGGTGGCCGAACAGACCGAGATGCGCCGCTCGCTGCTGCCGGGCCTGCTGCAGTCCGTGGCCTACAACGAGGCCCACGGCACACCCAACGTTCACCTGTACGAGGTCGGCAGCCTGTTCCACGGTCGCGAGAACGCCAGCCTGCCCAAGGAGACCAAGTCCGTGGCGGGCGTGCTTTCGGGCCAGTGGAGCGAGCAGTCCTGGAACATGAAGTACCGCAAGCTGCGTTTCTTCTTTGGCAAGGGCATTGTCGAGGAGCTGCTCGCCCAGCTGCGCATCGAGAAGGTTCGCTTCCGTCCCGTCGAGGGCGAGGGCTACGCTTTCTTGCAGCCGGGTCGTGCGGCCGAGGTTCTGTCCGGCGGCACCGTACTGGGCTGGGTCGGCGAGATTCACCCCGAGGCGCGCGAGGCTTGTGGTATCGATGAAGTCGTCGTTGCCTTTGAGCTCGATCTGGACAAGCTGATCAAGGGCGCCCGCAATCAGGAGAACTACCGTGAGTTCTCGCAGTACCCGGCTGTTGAGCACGACCTTGCTATCGTGGTCGATAACTCCGTGACCTGCGAGGATCTTGAGCGCCGTATTACCAGCGCCGGCGGCAAGCTGCTCGAGGGCGTGCGCCTGTTCGACGTCTACCGCGATCCGGTCCGTGTGGGCGTGGGCAAGAAGTCCATGGCCTTTGCGCTTACGTATCGCTCCGACGACCACACGCTCACCAGCGAAGAGGTCGAGAAGGCGCACCAGAAGATCGTCACCAAGGTGTGCAAGGGCGTAAACGGCGAGGTTCGCTCATAATCTTTGCCGTTCGGAACCCGCCCCCTGCGGGGTTTTCACGGCAACGTCCTCGCCGCTTCGCGGCTGCGGGATGTTGCCTTAGAAAACCCCTCTCTGGGGCGGGTCCCTGCGTTAACCTTGTTGCGAGCGGACCGCACCTTCTTCCGGGTGATCGGAAAGTTGGGAGTGCATGGGCCTTTATTGGACGGTGCGTGGACCTGGGTTAATAACGTACGTATTGCAAGGGCGTGCTGCGTTGTGGGCGGTGCGCCTTTTTGTTAGTATGCAGAGTCGGTATTACGGATTGTTGGAAACGTAACACGCAACGTTCTGATTGAGAGGGCTCATGCATATTCCCGATAATTATCTGTCCCCGCAGACCGATGCCGTCATGGCGGTGGCGATGGTGCCCGTTTGGGTTCACTGCATCAAAAAAGTACGCGCCACGCTCGATCGCGAGCACATGGCTTTCCTGGGCATCTGCGCCGCGTTCTCCTTCTTGCTCATGATGTTCAACGTGCCGCTGCCCGGCGGCACCACGGGTCACGCCGTCGGCGGCGCACTCATCGCGCTGCTGCTGGGCCCCGAGGCCGCGACTATCGCTGTCTCCGTCGCGCTGGCGCTGCAGGCGCTGCTGTTTGGCGACGGCGGCGTTCTGTCCTTTGGCGCCAACTGCTTTAACATGGCCTTTGTGCTGCCGTTTACCGCTGCTATCGTGTTCCGTGCGCTCAACAGCCGTCTGCACGACAAGAGCTGGGGCACCTCGGCTTCTGCCATCGTGAGCGGTTGGGTCGGCCTGTGCCTGGCGGCCCTGTGCGCGGCGATCGAGTTCGGTATTCAGCCGATGCTCTTCACCAACGCTTCGGGCGCTCCGCTGTACTGCCCCTTCCCGCTGTCCGTGGCTATTCCGGCCATGTTGGTCCCGCATATGTTGGTTGCCGGCGTGGTCGAGGGCGTGGCGACGGCCGCCATCTACGGTTTCATTAAGAAGACGGCGCCGAGCGTTATCGTCGGTCCCGAGGCCGTCGATGGCCAGCTTGCTGCCGAGGGCGCTGCTGCCAAGAAGACCTCGCTGGTCCCCACGCTCATCCTGGTTGCCGTGCTTGTCGTGGCCACGCCGCTGGGCCTGCTGGCCACGGGTGACGCCTGGGGCGAGTGGGACGCCGAGGGCGCCGCGACCGCCGTTCAGGAGGCTGGCGACGACAGCCTGCAGGCTTCGGTCGGTCTCGATACCCCGACCTTTGCCGATGCCCTGCCCACGGGCGATTATCTGCAGGCCTATTCCGAGGAGCAGGGCCTTGGCTTTGCCGGCCAGGCCGCGATGTATATTCTTTCGGGCGTGATTGGCGTGGCGGTGCTCACCATCGCATTCCGCCTGTTCTCGCTGACGGTCAAGGAAAGCGGTGCTCATGGCAATAGCCGAGCTGCCTAGCTGGCTTGCGGTCGAGCAGCGTTACGAGCCCGTGGGGGCTCGGCATCGTGTGGTGCAAAAGAATGTCCTGCACCTGGCGAGCCTGCTTGAGCGGGTTCGCCTGGGTGGAGGCGCGCACGAGGGCGGGTCGATGGTCGACCGCGCCCTTTCTTGCGTTTCGGCTCCGGTACGTTTGATGGGGATGTTCGTCTGCGTTCTGTGCGTGTGTCTGACGCAAAGCCCGCTGTACCTCATGTTGATGGCGGCTATCGCGCTGGTGCTCGTTGCCGTGCGCCCTGTACGCGGGCTGCGCGCGACCTTTGTGCCGGCGTTGGCTGCCGCGGGGTTTGCCGTGGTTCTGGCACTACCTGCCCTGCTGCTGGGCGCTTCTGCCGCGGGCGCCATGCTCAAAATTGCGCTCAAGACCTTCATTAATGTGTCGCTGGTGCTGGGCGTTTCGTGGACCCTCACGTGGAGCCGCATGTCGGCGGCGCTCAAGATGCTGCATCTACCCGACGAAGTTATCTTTACGTTTGATATGGCGCTCAAGCACATCGAGGTGCTGGGTCGCACGGCGCACAATCTGTGCGAATCGGTCATGCTACGCAGCGTTGGCCGTGCGCCTGAGGGATTTTCGCGCACCGACTCGGTCGCGGGTATCATGGGCATGACCTTTATCAAGGCGATGGAATGCAGCCACGCGATGGACGAGGCTATGCTTTGCCGCGGCTTTGCCGGTGCGTATCCGGCGCCCGCGCGCGCCGGGTTTGGCTGGCGCGATGCGGTCTATGCGGCCGGCGTGGCGCTGCTGGCAGTGTTGTGCGCCGTGCTGTAGGCGCTGCTGGTTCTGGCTGGGGATGGAAATAGGGAAGGGCGACGTTTTGACGATCGATATGAATAGTGCGGCGGGCACGAACGGTGCGGGCGCCGAGGTCGCGCCGCTCATCGAGCTGCGCGACGTGGTGTTCTCCTATGCGGGGCATACGGTGGTCGACGGCGTTTCGCTGCAGGTCGATCGTGGTGAACTCGTTGCCCTACTCGGTCCCAACGGCTGCGGTAAGACGACGATTATGCGCCTTATTAACGGCCTTGAACTCGCGGACGCAGGGATATACCTGTTTGACGGGCACGTGATCGATGCGGCGTTTCTAAGGGATTCCGCGGCCGCTCAACGGTTCCATCAGCGCGTGGGCTTTGTGTTCCAGAACGCCGATGCTCAGCTGTTCTGTGCCACGGTGGGCGAGGAAGTTGCCTTTGGTCCCGCTCAAATGGGTCTGCCGGCAGACGAGCTTGAGCGCCGCGTGCGCGATGCCATGGAGCTGTTCCGGGTTGCCGACCTGGCCGATGCCTCGCCCTATCAGCTCTCGGGCGGGCAAAAGAAGCGCGTGGCGCTGGCCGCAGTAGTGTCGATGAACCCAGATATCCTGGTGCTGGACGAGCCCACCAACGGGCTCGACGAAGATTCATGCGACATCGTTGTCAACTTCTTGCTGGCCTATGTTGCGGCGGGCAAGACGGTCTTGATGAGCACACACCACCAGGATTTGGTGCGACGTCTGGGCGCCCGTGCGATCTATATCGATCGATACCACCACGTGGTCGAGGCACCCGTGCCGTCGTATGGAACCGAAAGCGGCGTCGTCGAATAGTCGAATAGTTGCTGCGTGGAGCATGCGTAGCCGCCCGCGCGGCTTTGCCGTGATGGTATAGTTATCCAGGTTTTTATGGGGGTGGCTATGCCAAGCTGGAACATTCATATCGCTCAAACGGAGCGTTTGCTGGAGCGCACCGGTGCACTTGCCGATAGCGTCCGCGATCGCAACGCCTTTTTGTTTGGCTGCGTGGTTCCAGATATCTTTGTGGGCTATATGGTTCCCGGCATCGCCGATCCCATTCCGTACCGCATTACACACTTTGCCAAGCCCGAGCCTATTCCTAAGCCGCGCGAGCATGAGTTTTGGGATACCTATGTGGCGCCGTTGCTTAAGAGTTCGCCCGCCGGTGCGCCTGCCGCGGCGACCTCGATTGTCGAGGAGCGCGAGCGGCTGAATCGCGTGCACTATCCTCAGCGCTATAAGGATGCCGAGCCGGTTGCCGGGCCGGATGCCGGCGAGTTTTCGCTGGCATCCGAGGACGTGGCACAGTCGTTGCTCGATTTAACGCTGGGCGTCTGGTCGCATCTGGTGGCCGATACCGTATGGAATACGCGCGTGAATCAGTACCTGGAGGCGCACGGCGGCAAGCCGTGCGAGGAATTCCGTATTAAAAAGCAAGGTGACTTTGACTGGTTTGGTAAGACGCTCGGCATTGTTTCGATTCCGCGCGCGACCGATCGCCTGTATACTGCGGCGACGCGTTTTGGGCAGTATCCCATCCATAAGGAGTATGTGCTCAAGACCATCGGAGTTATGCACGAGATCGTGCGTGAAAACCCCGGTGAGCCCGACCATCCGCCATATCGCCTGCTAACCGAGGAGTTCTTCGATGCAACATTTGCCGAGGTCATCGAGCTGACCGAAGCCGGTTTTGCCGAGCGCGTAGCCGCCCCCGGTATCCCCGCGGCGCCTCTGATCGCCAGCTGCTAACTGGCCGACTTGACGGCGAATAATTCATCCCAATCGACTAACAGCTCCCGCCGAAGGGCATCTTCGGCGGTGCGTTCCTGTTTGGTCTTTGGGGTGTAGGGGAGCCCGGCCTTTTTATGGATGAGCTCGGCGATGTTGTTAAAGCTCTTCTTGTCTTTAATCTGTTCGTAGGTAATTTGGATAACGTCGTAGCCCATGCTTGTGAGAGCGGTGGTTCGCTCGGCATCGGAGAGACTTGCGGCCTCGCTGTCGTGAGCGGAGCGGCCTTGGCATTCCAGGATGACGCCCATGCTGTCGGTAGCGCTCTCGATGAGGATATCGGCATAGCAACAGGTTTTGTCATACAGTGAGCGCGCGGCGTCGCTGAGTGGGATGCGGACGTTATTGCTAATGCTAATGCCTAAGCCGCCTTCATCGCGGGGAAGTGAGACGAGCATGGAGGTTTGCACCTCGAAGGGCGAGGCGGTCTGTCCCGTCATGCGCTCGGCCGCCCAACGAAGCTGCTTGACGCCGCGCAGGCCTGCGGCCTGCTTGGCGAACGCAGCGATATCCGCCGCGGCAAGGAGCGGTGTGCGTTTCCATAGGTTGGTGTCGTTGCCATTGACGTCGTTAACTCGTTCCCAACTACGGTTAGGCGGAATGAGCTTAAGCGAGATAGCTTCATCGAGTTGTTGCTGCGTTCGCTCGCAGGGTTTAAACACTGCAAAGGAGCCGCACATCTCGTAACATGCCATGAGTAATTGGTTACGTGAGACCTGCGTAGCAAGGTTGAGCAGCGTAAACTCCGGCGACGTGACATCAAACCCATGCTCAGTCTGCCTAAATGACCCAGGAGGCGACTCTTGGGTCAGGAGGTGCGATTTAAACAGGCTTCGCGACCCGGATTGTGCCCGGGCGAATACAAGCCTGTGAAGCGGTGCGTGAAGCAGGTCTTTTACAACTGCATGACTTCCGAGGCCGCAACATCTGCGATCCATAGTGCCAAGGCTAATGGCAGGGTAAAGACCCAGTATTTGCGGCGGGATGCGATGATAGTAAAAAGCAGTTTGGCCGCAAAGTGTCAGGTCCACGATGCCCTCCTAGCTGAAAAGCGTGCCTATGGATTAAGGAATGCCAGTGTCAATTCGGAAGTATGCGGCAAAATCTGAACCCTGTGAGCAGACCTGGCTTTTGAGGCTAGTTTATCAGGCATTTTGTTGCGGAAAAACGGGGAGTGCTCGGAGGTCCCAGAATTTGCCGCATACTTCCGAAAACGTGGCTGATTTTGACCTTGCTAAAACGATTTAGCAGCTCTGCAAGGGGTGTGGGCTTGCCGCCGGGCGAACACTTTTGGAGCCAGGAGTCCTAGTTCTGGGCCTTGAAGGGCGGATTTCGTGCTTTTGGTAAAGAAATGGGCGCGTGTTTTGCCGTGCCCCGGCATCGGCATACAGAAAAAGGGCCCGGAAGGCAAAGCCTTCCGGGCCCTTTGCAATGCAAGTCTGCTTGCAAGTGCGATTTAGCGCACCTGAGCGACGTAAGCGACGTTGGTCGAGGAGACCTTGTCCTCGAGCTGGACGCTCATGCGGGGATCGCCGGCGGTGGCGACGGTCAGATCGCCGGCCTCGACGTAGCCGAGCTCCTTAGCGGTCTCGATCGCCTTGACAATCGTGCCGTTGACGGTGCCCTGGGTAATCTCGGCCTGATGCGGGATAACGCCCCAGTACATGATCATCTGCTGGACGGCCCACTCGTGGCGGGAGAACGCGCAGATCGGCATGTTGGGACGGAAGTGCGAGATCAGGCGAGCGGTACGACCGGTGGTCGTCGGCACGGTGATGCACTTGGCGCCAACGGTGGTAGCCATGTTCACAGCGGACATACCCACAACGTTGTTGACGACGCGGGTGCCGTGAGCATCGGCCGGAACCTCGAGCGGAGCGTGGGCCGGGAGGTACTTCTCGGTCTCGAGAGCGATGCTGGCCTGCATCTTAACGGCCTCGACCGGGTACTTACCGGCAGCGGACTCGCCAGAGAGCATAACGGCGTCGGTGCCGTCGTAGATGGCGTTAGCAACGTCGGCAACCTCGGCGCGCGTCGGGCGCGGGTTCTGCTGCATGGAGTCGAGCATCTGCGTAGCGGTGATGACGGGCTTGTAGGCCGCGTTGCACTTGGCGATGATCTCCTTCTGGATGTGCGGAACGAGCTCGGGCTTGATCTCGATGCCCAGGTCGCCACGGGCGACCATGATGCCGTCGGAAGCCTCGAGGATCTCGTCGAAGTTCTCGACGCCCAGGGCGCACTCGATCTTCGGGAAGATCGTCACGTGCTCGCCACCGTTCTCGCGGCAAAGCTCGCGGATGCCGCGGACGGACTCGCCGTCACGGATAAAGGAAGCGGCGATGTAGTCGATGTTCTCGGTCAGGCCAAAGAGGATGTCCTGACGATCGCGCTCGGTGATAGCGGGCAGCGAGATGTTGACGTTGGGCATGTTGACGCCCTTGCGCTCGCCGATCAGGCCGTCGTTCTTGACGACGCAGGTCATGTCCTGGCCGTCGACGGACTCGACCTCGAGGGCAACCAGGCCGTCATCGATCAGGATAAGGGAGCCCTTCTCGACCTCGGAGGGCAGAGCCAGGTAGTCGAGGGAGATGTGCTCAGCGGTGCCGTGGAAATCCTCGGACGTGGGCTGAGCGGTGACGACGATCTTGTCGCCGGTCTTGACGGCAACCTTCTTGCCGTCGACCAGAAGGCCGGTGCGGACCTCGGGGCCCTTGGTGTCGAGCAGGATGCCGACGGGCAGACCGAGCTCCTTGGAAATACGACGGACGCGCTCGATGCGACCGTGGTGCTCGTCGTAGGATCCGTGCGAGAAGTTAAAACGGGCGACGTTCATGCCCGCCTTGATCATCTCGCGGATGGTCTCGTCGCTATCGCAGGCGGGACCCATGGTGCATACAATCTTGGTGCGCTTGTACATTCAGACCTCCATCTGACATCGTCTTGCGCTGATAGATAAACCATAAGAAATAAAACCGAGATGATTATAACGAAATGCCGACCGAATACCCCAAAAAATCGACCGTATGCCGAATTAGAAGTTCATTTTTTGCGGAAAAACGGTATATGCAAAAACTTTACCAACCGTTCTAACCGCTGCTATCTGGGCGATATTTTAGTTCGATGATGCGCCGAAGAAAAAACGTTTTATCAACCTTGAGCATCACACTGTCTGCACCGTTACGTCTGTGCCGTGTTTCCAGATGGAATGTTTTGGCTAGACGCGCCGCTTTGGGGTACCATAGCTCCACTATCAACTGCCGCTCAGCACGGCAGCCTTGATGAGCCCTTGCCCTTCTCCTGGGAATTATGATCGGGCATCAATCTGCTGAGTGGCCCGAATCCCAGGAGGGGACTCTATATGCAAAAGGAATACCTGTCCGCCGCGGCGGAGGTTCTCAGCGACCAAGGTGTCGATGAGAACCTCGGCTTGAGCAATGACGAGGCGTCGTCGCGCCTCGCCAAGACAGGCCCTAACAAGCTCGAGGAAGCCGAGAAGACGCCGTTGTGGAAGCGCTTCTTTGAGCAGATGGCCGACCCCATGGTCATCATGCTGATCGTTGCCGCCGTCATCAGTGCACTCACGGGCCTGGTCAAGGGCGAGCCCGACTTTGCCGATGTCGTCATCATCATGTTCGTCGTTATCGTCAACTCGGTGCTGGGCGTGGTCCAGGAGGCCAAGAGCGAGGAGGCCCTCGAGGCCCTGCAGGAGATGAGCGCGGCGCAGTCCAAGGTGTTGCGCGACGGCAAGCTCGTGCACCTGCCGAGCGCTGAGCTCGTGCCCGGCGACGTTATCATGCTCGAGGCGGGCGACTCCGTCCCGGCCGACTGCCGTGTGCTCGAGAGCGCCACGATGAAGATCGAAGAGGCCGCACTCACCGGCGAGTCGGTGCCCGTAGAGAAGCACGCCAACGTGATTGAACTCGCCGCGGGCACCGATGACGTGCCGCTCGGCGACCGCAAGAACATGTGCTACATGGGTTCCACCGTGGTATACGGCCGCGGCCGCGCCGTCGTGGTCGGCACCGGCATGAACACCGAGATGGGTAAGATCGCCGGCGCCCTGGCCGAGGCCAAGGAAGAGCTCACGCCGCTGCAGGTGAAGCTTGCCGAGCTCAGCCGCATCCTCACCATCATGGTGATTATCATCTGCGTCGTGATCTTTGGCGTTGACATCCTCCGCCACGGCGTGGGCAACGTCCTTACCGATCCGACTGCCTTGCTCGACACCTTTATGGTCGCTGTCTCGCTCGCCGTCGCTGCCATCCCCGAGGGCCTGGTCGCCGTCGTGACCATCGTGCTGTCGCTTGGTGTGACCAAGATGGCCAAGCGCCAGGCAATCATCCGCAAGCTCTCTGCCGTCGAGACCCTTGGCTGCACGCAGACCATCTGCTCCGACAAGACCGGTACCCTCACCCAGAACAAGATGACCGTCGTCAAGCACGAGCTCGCCGCGCCTAAGGAGAAGTTTCTGGCCGGTATGGCGCTGTGCTCCGATGCCCAGTGGGACGAGGACTTGGGCGAGGCCGTGGGCGAGCCGACTGAGTGCGCGCTCGTCAACGATGCCGGTAAGGCTGGTCTTACTGGCCTGACTGCCGAGCACCCGCGCGTGGGCGAGGCCCCGTTCGACTCGGGCCGCAAGATGATGTCCGTGGTCGTCGAGACCCTGGACGGCGAGTACGAGCAGTACACCAAGGGCGCGCCCGACGTGGTGATCGGCCTGTGTACCCATATCTACGACGGCGACAAGGTCGTTCCACTGACCGAGGAGCGTCGTGCCGAGCTCGTGGCCGCCAACAAGGCCATGGCCGACGAGGCCCTGCGCGTGCTGGCGCTGGCAAGCCGCACCTACACCGAGGCCCCGTCCGACTGCAGCCCCGCCGCGCTCGAGCACGACCTGGTCTTCTGCGGCCTGTCCGGCATGATTGACCCGGTCCGCCCCGAGGTCGCCGACGCTATCCGCGAGGCGCACGACGCCGGCATCCGCACCGTCATGATCACGGGCGACCACATCGACACCGCCGTGGCCATCGCCAAGCAGCTGGGCATCGTCGCCGATCGCAGCCAGGCCATCACCGGTGCCGACCTCGATCGCATGAGCGACGAGGAGCTCGACGCGCACATCGAGGATTACGGCGTGTACGCCCGCGTCCAGCCCGAGCACAAGACCCGCATCGTCGAGGCTTGGAAGTCGCGCGACCAGATCGTGGCCATGACGGGCGACGGCGTCAACGACGCTCCGTCCATCAAGCGCGCCGACATCGGCGTGGGCATGGGCATCACCGGTACCGATGTCACCAAGAACGTCGCCGACATGGTGCTCGCCGACGACAACTTCGCCACCATCATCGGTGCCTGCGAAGAGGGCCGTCGCATCTACGACAACATCCGCAAGGTCATCCAGTTCCTGCTTTCGGCCAACCTTGCCGAGGTGTTCTCGGTGTTTATCGCCACGCTCATCGGCTTTACCATCTTCCAGCCGGTGCAGCTGCTGTGGGTGAACCTAGTTACCGACTGCTTCCCCGCGCTCGCGTTGGGCATGGAGGATGCCGAGGGCGACATCATGAAGCGCAAGCCGCGCAACGCCAAGGACGGCGTCTTTGCCGGCAATATGGGCCTGGACTGTGTGGTCCAGGGCCTAATCATCACCGTGCTGGTGCTGGCGAGCTTCTTTGTGGGCGTGTACTTTGACATGGGCTACATCCACATCGCCGATATGATCGCCGGCAATGCCGACGAGGAAGGCGTGATGATGGCGTTCATCACGCTCAACATGGTTGAGATTTTCCACTGCTTCAATATGCGCAGCCGTCGTGCGTCGCTGTTCACCATGAAGAAGCAGAACAAGTGGCTGTGGGCTTCCGCCGCGCTGGCGCTGGTGCTGACGGTGATCGTAACCGTGCAGCCGACGCTTGCCGAGATGTTCTTTGGCCCCGTGACGCTTGAGCTCAAGGGCGTTGTCGCTGCCCTGGGCCTGGCCTTTCTGATCATCCCGCTGATGGAGATCTACAAGGCGGTCATGCGCGCTGTGGAGAAGGGGTAACGTATCTGTCCGGGCCCGACCGCCTGCGGGGTTTCCACGGGCACGTCCTCGCGCTTCGCGCTGCGGGATGTGCCCTTAGGAAACCCCTCCCGGCGGGCGGGCCCTACGGTGACTTTGCTGGCTTTTCTCCTGTGCGGATGATAAAGGCTGAGGGAAAGTGTGTGAGCCGGTCGAGCATTTGCTCGACCGGCTCTTTTGATTTAGGGCTTTGCCCGGCCAGCTCTTTTTGATTTAAAATACCTGCTCAGTTGTGATTTATGGTGCTGGGAGGCGCTTGTGGGCAAGGCTAAGGCTAAAGCGAAGAAAAAGACGACGGGGGCGCGGGCTAAGCGCGATCGTCGTCGGAAGCTCGCGACCGAGGCTCCCGCATCTGCCGAGGAGCTGCTGGCAAGCGTGCCGGGACTCGACGCGCTGCAGGACGTTCCGGCGTTTGATGACCTGCCGGTCGATGAAGCTCAGCAGGCTGCCTTTGATGATTTCTGCGCACATGCCGAGGAGCCCGAGCAGATGCAGCTTGGTGCCGTGGTGCGCTTGGATCGCGGGTTTCCGCTGGTGGCGACTGCCGACGATACCTTTCGCGCCGAGCATGCCGTGGGGTTTGCCAAGTCGCGCGGTGAGGACGAGGTCCTGCTACCTGCCGTGGGCGATCGTGTGGCGGTGCGCCGCGCTCCCGGGCACGATATGGGCGTGATTGAGTGCGTGCTGCCGCGCCGTACGAGCTTTGAGCGTTGGCGTGGCCGTGCCCGCGGTGAGCGTCAGGTACTCTGCTCCAACGTGGACAGCGTGCTGATCGTGCAAGCGCTTGGCGCCGGCGAGGTGCTGCTTGATCGCGTGGCGCGCTCGCTCGTGCTGGCGCTCGACTGCGATGCCGAGCCGGTAGTGGTGCTCACCAAGGCAGATCGCTGCGAGGCTGACGAGCTGGAGCGCGACTTGGACCGCGTGCATCGCTTGGTGGGTCCGGATGTGCGCGTGATTGTGACGTCTTCTGCCGAGGGCCTCGGCCTGGACGAGGTGCGCGCCTGCGTGCCCGCCGGGAGCTGCGCCATGATCTTGGGCGAGTCGGGTGCCGGCAAGTCGACGCTGCTCAACGCGTTGTTGGGCCACGACACGCTGGCTACTGGTGGCGTGCGCGAGCGCGATGACCAGGGCCGCCACACCACGGTCGCGCGCGTGATGGTGGCGCTACCGGGCGACGCCGGCGTAATCGCCGATGCCCCGGGCCTGCGCAGCCTGCCGCTTGTGGGCCATGAGCGGGGTCTGGCGCACGCCTTCCCCGAGATCGTTGAGG
>CAKUGX010000021.1 GCA_934654765.1 uncultured Collinsella sp.
CGGCCAACGTCAAGGGCAGCCAGTTTAAGCAGCCCTACCTGGAGTTCTCTGGCTCCTGCGCCGGCTGCGCCGAGACCGCCTATGCACGTCTGGTGACCCAGGTCGCCGGCGACCGCATGTTCATCTCCAACGCCACCGGCTGCTCCTCCATTTGGGGCAACCCCGCTGCCACCGCTCCTTACTGCAAGGACAAGGACGGTCACGGCCCGGCGTGGAACAACTCCCTGTTCGAGGACAATGCCGAGCACGGTCTGGGCATGGCCGTTGGCTATGAGGCCGTTCAGCACAAGCTGATCGCCGCTACCCAGGACATCATCGCTGCCGATGGTCCGTCCGACGAGCTCAAGGCCGCCGGCCAGGCTTGGATCGACTCCATCAATGACGCCGAGGCCTCCAAGACCGCTGCCGCTGCCTACGTTGCCGAGCTCGAGAAGTGCGGCTGCGACGCTTCCAAGGCAATCCTCGCCGACAAGGCTTACCTCACCAAGAAGTCCTTCTGGATCTTCGGCGGCGACGGCTGGGCCTACGACATCGGCTTCGGTGGCCTGGACCACGTCCTGGCTTCCGGCCACAATGTCAACGTCTTCGTCTTCGACACCGAGGTCTACTCCAACACCGGTGGTCAGGCCTCCAAGGCCTCGAACCTGGGCCAGGTCGCTCAGTTCGCCGCTGCCGGTAAGGTGACCAAGAAGAAGTCCCTGGCCGAGATCGCCATGAGCTACGGCTACGTCTACGTGGCGCAGGTCGCCATGGGCGCCAACCCGGCTCAGACCCTCAAGGCCATTCACGAGGCCGAGGCCTACGACGGCCCGTCCCTCATCATCGGCTACAGCCCCTGCGAGATGCACTCCATCAAGAAGGGCGGCATGCAGAACTGCCAGGCCGAGATGAAGAAGGCTGTCGAGTGCGGTTACTGGAACCTCTTCCGCTTCAACCCCGAGGCTGCTGCCGGCAAGAAGTTCTCGCTCGATTCCAAGGAGCCCGCGGGCGGTTATCAGGAGTTCCTGATGAACGAGGCCCGTTACGCTTCGCTGACGCGTTCCTTCCCCGAGCGCGCCGAGGAGCTCTTCAAGGAGAACGAGCAGGCCGCTATGGACCGCTACCAGCACCTGCTGAAGCTCAAGACGGTGTACAACGAGGCTTAGGTCTCCCGCCGCAGGATCTGAGGGCTAACCTTCGCGGACGTCCTCGGACATGAAAGAACCCCCGCTGCGCACTACGTGCGGCGGGGGTTCTTTCGTCCTGCGGAGTGTCCGCGAAGGTTAGCCCTCAGATCCTGCTACGACTACGTCCTCGGATTGTGCGGGCGGATGAAGGACGTGGTTGTGGGGGATACGTGTCCCGGTCGCTGTTTCGCGGCTTTGCCGCGAAACCTCGCGCCTCTTTGGGCATGGAGGGGGACTTGGTCGTTGTTGCCTTCTGTCCCTTTGCCGCGAAACGCACGGCGAGGACTTCTTGGCTATTCCTTTTGATGGATGAAAAGCCGCTTGTTTTTGCAGGGGTGCATACTCGTCATATAAGTGCATAGAATCTCGTATAGTGCGAGTAAGATTTTGCGCTGTCCGTTTTGTGTTTAGCAAAGATATAGTTTGCATAATCCCGCCTAATCCTCGCTCTATTTAAATAAAGTCGCACGTAAATGGCGTAAACGTGTCTGAGCTGGGGTTCTGTACGCTGAGCGGATAAAAACGACCGTTCACCGTTCAACTATTTTCAAAATGAATAAAATGAGCGATAAAGAGAATATAAACCTTAATAAACTCGCGTATCGCACGGGCGCGGGTTATTAATGGGTTGTAGGCCTTTTACAGAAAGGATTCCAGCAATGTCTAAGCCTCTTGGCAAGCCCGATCGTATCGTCGTCGCCCTTGGCGGCAACGCCCTCGGCAACAACCCCGTTGAGCAGATCGAGGCCGTGAGCAACACCGCTCACGCTCTTCTCGGCCTCATCGAGCAGGGTAACGAGATCATCATCACCCACGGCAACGGCCCGCAGGTCGGCATGATCCAGAACGCCTTCGCCGCCGCCCACGACGCCATCGGCACCCCCGAGATGCCGCTGCCCGAGTGCGGCGCCATGTCCCAGGGCTACATCGGCTATCACCTGCAGCAGGGCATCGGCCGCGAGATGCACAAGCGCTACAAGCGTTGGCACGCCGCCACCGTCGTCACCCAGATCGAGTGCGACCCCGACGACCCCGCGTTCAAGAACCCGACCAAGCCGATCGGCCCCTTCTACACCGAGGAGCAGGCCAAGGAGTTCATGGCCGAGGATCCTTCCAAGGTCTTCGTCGAGGATTCCGGCCGCGGCTGGCGTCGCGTCGTCGCTTCCCCCGATCCCAAGAAGATCGTCGAGGCTGACTCCATCCTCAACCTGCTCGACAACGAGTTCATCGTCATCGCCTGCGGTGGCGGCGGCATCCCCGTCGTCCGCGACTACGAGAACAAGGGTTGCTACAAGGGCGTTCCCGCCGTCATCGACAAGGACCTGGGCGGCGAGCTGCTGGCCGAGGACTGCGACGCTGACGTTCTGTTCCTGCTGACTGCCGTTGAGCATGTCGCCATCAACTTTGGCAAGCCCAACCAGGAGGAGCTCGAGGACCTCACCGCCGACGAGGCCGAGCGCCTGGCCGACGAGGGCCAGTTCGGCAAGGGCTCCATGGAGCCCAAGGTCCGCGCTGCCATCAAGTTCGCCCGCTCCCGCAAGGGCCGCACCTGCATCATCGGCGCTCTGGACAAGGCCGCCGAGACCATGGCCGGCCTCTCCGGTACCCGCATCCACGAGTAGTCTCTACTCCATTGCCTCTCTCGTGGGCGCCGGGCAAGGCGCCCACAAACTAGCCTCTCTTCATGAGCCCCGCAGTCCGCTCCGGCTGCGGGGCTTTTGCTATCGGTAGTCATTGGGGACAGACTTAAATGAGTGGCACCAATCAACTGCGGAAAGTGCATCCCACAATGAGTGTCCAAAGCGGGGCACAGTTTCCTTTGAGGCCCTCAACCGGAAAGTACATCCCGGAATTTGGCCGAAAAGTGGCCCCCAGTTTCCCAAACAGGCCGTGCGCGGAAAGTGCATCCCGCTATCGAACTTCAAAGCGGGATGCATTTTCCGTGTCGGCAGTTCCTGGCAGCCAGAGACCACTCATTTAAGTCTGTCCCCAATGACTGCCCAATGGCTGGGAAGGCGCATCCCACACCGACGCATTGCTTTCGGGCCCTCTCTCCGTGCTCCCTATAAGTTCAGCTGGACTCCCCGCAACCTGTTCCGCGTTGGCGGAACGAGCGCGACGTGGAGTGTCATTCTTTACCGCGTTAGACTAGACGCAGGGAAAGGAGGAGGACATGGATGCTCGCATCAAGCAGCTTGTAAATATGATCGAGGACGCTCAACCTGTCGCTGTCGCGGTGCTTGCCAAGCGTCTCGAGGTAAGCGAGCGCGCCGTGAGAAACTATATCCATCGCGCAAACGACAAGCTTGCGGGGGTTGCACGCATCGTTGGCAGCAAAGGGCAATATCGTATCGATGTTGCACATGCAGATGAGCTTGCTCGCTTGCTAGACGGTGCGGCTCTGGCCCATCCGGGCATTCCTGATACGCGCGACGGCCGTGTGTCCTTCCTTCTTAACGACCTTCTCATGCGGTCCCAGTGGGTGACGATTGAGGAGTATGCGGATTTACTCTACGTTTCGGCGCGAACTCTGTCCAATGACATGCGTCTGGTAGAGCAGAAACTCGCCCAATTTGACTTGACGCTCGAAAAGCGCCCTCGCTACGGAATCCGCGTTGCGGGTGGGGAGTCGCAACGGCGTCTGTGTCTGGCCTCGCTGGTGAGGCCCGTGTTGCCCGACACCGACGATGCAGAGCTCGCCGAGCGCCTGCGGGTCATCGCCGCATGTGTGGACGATGCCCTGACTGCCTCGCCCGTCACGGTGAGCTCGCTGGCATCCCGCAATCTCATCATGCATCTTTACATCGCTCTTGGCCGCATCGAGCAGGGCTGCTATGTCCCGGCTGCAGAATCGGACGTTTTAAAGCTGGAGGGAACGCGCGAATACGCTGCGGCTTTCCAGATTGCCGCAAACATCAAGGATGCCCTGGGCGTGAGCATGCCCCGAGAAGAGGTTGCCTTTATCGCAATCCATTTGCTCGGCAGGGGCACGGGCGTGCCCGAGAAGGGCTCGGCCGTTATCTCGGACGAGATGTGGGAGATCGCTTCCGAGATGGTATGTGCGGCCAACGATGAGTTTAGGTTTGACTTTAGCAGCGATCTTGAACTTCGCATGAACCTTGCTCGGCATATTGGCCCTCTGGGCTATCGCCTTGAATATCACATGCATATGGATAACCCCATGCTGCCCGATATCAAGACGAGATTTCCGTTGGCCTATTCGATGGCGGCCGGCACCTCGCAGGTACTCGAGCGTCATTTTGGCAGCCAGCCCTCTGATGAGGAGCTCGGCTACATCGCCATGGCATTTGCTCTGGCCCTCGAGCAGCAAGCCGACCAGCCGCGTCGCAAACGCATCCTGATCGTGTGCGCCTCGGGAGCGGGAAGCGCCCGTATGCTCGAGCACCAGTACCGCAAGCAGTTTGGTATGTATATCGAGTCGATCGAGACATGCGATGTCGCCCGCGTGGGAACGCTCGATTTTTCGCACATCGACTACGTGTTCACAACGGTGCCGCTCAACGTCAAGTTGCCCGTGCCCGTCCGCGAGGCCGATTTCTTCTTGGAGACGAGCGATGTCAACGCTATCCGCAAGGTGTTGAGCGATGACGCCGCGCAATCGAACTCCCTGAGCTCTTTCTTTAGCCGTGCCCTGTTCTTCAACCGCGTTGAGGCGTCGTCGAAGCAGGCCGTTCTCCGATATCTCTCCGAGCGCGCCGTCGAGAGCGGCCGTGTCCATCCCCAGTTTGCCCAAGAGGTCGCCGAGCGCGAGAGCGCGAGTGCTACCTCGTTTGGCAACGGGGTGGCTATGCCCCATGGGATGCATCCTTTGAGCGCCGAGGCCTTTGTTACCGTGGGCCTGCTCGAACATCCCATTCTTTGGGACGAATACGGCCATGAGGTCGATATCGTCTTTATGGTGTCGTTTGCCCGGTCGGGCGGCGATGAGGCGCGGATCTTGAGCTCGCTGCTCGCTGAGATCTTTATGGACCGCCAGGGGGTCGAGCGCTTACGCGAGCGCCGGTCTTGGCATGAGCTGATGGCGCTTGTGCAAGCGCATACGGCTTAAGGCTTCTTTTGTCGACAACCCTGCCTGCCTGCAATAAACCTCGAGGATTGCGGGCGGGAGATAGGCGTTTCGAATATTCAAGTACAAACCAAACATCACGGGAGAGGAGACCGTTATGGACGATCAGGGAACCGAGATGGTTTCGTTTCAGCTGGTCGCTGCAGCGGGAGAGGCGCGCAGCCTTGCCTTCGAAGCCCTTGAAAAGGCAAAGGCGGAGGATTTTGACGCTGCCGCCAAACTCATGAAGCAGTCAAAGGATGCGGGAATCAAGGCTCACCACATCCAAACGCAGCTGCTTTCGACCGAGGCGGCGGGCGAGCATCTGTCGGTGGATGTGTTGCTGGTCCATGCTCAGGACCACCTCATGTGCTCCATGCTTGCCCAGGAGCTCGTGCAGGAGCTGATCTGCCTGTATGAGCGCACTGCAGCCAAGAACGCCTAACGGCGTGCGGCGACTATCCAACCAATCAATGCGAAGGGAATCCCTTATGAAGATCCTTCTTGTTTGCGCAGCTGGCCTGTCTACAAGCATTCTGATGAAGAAACTCGAGAAATACGCGGAGCAAAACGGCATCGAGCTCGATATCGATGCGGTGGGTATCGGCGAGTATCAGGAGACCTGCGCCGATTATGACGTGCTGCTCTTGGGGCCGCAGGTGTCCTACCAGCTCAACACCGTCAAGCAGGGGAGCGGTAAGCCGACCGCGGTCATCCCCGCACAGGACTACGGCATGGGCAACGCCGCCAACGTGCTGGCACTCGCCCAGTCGCTGTTGGGTTAGGAGGCGACCATGGAAAAGTTCATGACCCTGCTTCAGGAAAAACTGACCCCTATCGCCAATTTCTGCGGTACCGAGCGCCACTTTGCCTCCATGCAAAAGGGCTTTATGAGCGCGATCAGCTTCATCTTGGTATCTGCCGTCTTTATGATCCTCGCCAACCCGCCGGTCACGGCCGACCTGGTGGCGCAGGGCGGGTTCTGGTCCGTCTTTGGCCCTTGGCTCGATTTTGCCACGGCCAATAAGCTCACGCTGCTCATCCCCTTCAACATGACGATGGGCATACTGTCGGTGATCGTGACGTTCGCAATCGCCTATAACCTGGCGGGCACCTACAAGATGCCCAAGCTTAACGCCGGCATGACCTCGCTGGTGATGTTCCTGATCGCCGCGGCGCCGTCGTCCTACTACCAGCTTGCTGACGAGTCCGTGCTCCAGGCGGTCCCCTGCACCTATCTGGGTGCGCAGGGCCTGTTTACCGCCATCATCGTTGCCTTGGTCTCCGTCGAGGTCACGCGCTTCTGCCAGACCAAGGGCATCACCATCAAGATGCCCGATGGCGTGCCGCCGTTTTTGTCCGATACCTTTGGCGCCATCGTACCTATGCTCGCCAACATCCTCATCTTCTTTGGCGGCAACCTGCTGATCCAGATGATCGATCCCGCGCTGTCCATCCCCTCGGTTATCGAGAAGCTGCTCGCTGCCCCGCTTTCCGTCGCAGTTGACTCTGTACCCGGCGCACTGCTTATCTGCTTCATGACGCTGCTGTTTTGGTGCTTTGGCGTCCACGGCAACATGATCGTGATGCCCATCACCGCCCCGGTCACGCTTGCCGCCTTTGCCGCCAACGCCTCGCTCTATGCTGCCGGGCAGCCGCTTGAGTTCCACCCGGCGCTCATGTCGATGGCCATCAACCTCATCGGCGGCACGGGTAATACGTTCTCTTTTGTGGCGCTCTGCGCGTTTAAGGCAAAGTCGCAGCAGCTCAAGGCATTTGGCAAGGCATCGATCGTGCCGAGCTTCTTCCGTATCTCCGAGCCCGCGATCTTCGGCGCACCCATCATCTTCAACCCGATTCTCATGATTCCGTTTGTGCTGGGCGGCATGATCTCGGCCCTGCTGTATTGGGGTGCGGTCTCACTGGGTCTTGTCTCTAACTTCTACATCTTGGTGAGCGGCACGTTCCCCATCTTCGTTCAGGGCTTTATCCAGTGCCTCGACCCGCGCATCTGGGTGTTTACGATCGTTTTGATCGTGGTCATGGCTGTGGTCTGGTACCCGTTCTTTAAGGTGTACGACAACCAGCTCCTGGCACAGGAGCAGGAGAACGCCGCGGCAGCTTCTGCCGAGGATGCTGAGTAACATGGGTTACTTTGACAGAGCGTCTGCTGCCGGTATGCCCGAGGGCTTTTTGTGGGGCGGTGCCCTCGCCGCCAACCAGGCCGAAGGGGGCTGGAACGAGGGCGGCCGAGGTATGTCGCACTCCGACCTGATTCCACAGGGTCCCGACCGCTGGGATGTGATGTTTGGCAGACAAAAGCCCGTGGACGATCCGGACGGATTGTATCCGTGCCGTTGGGGCAACGACTTCTTCCATCATTGGCGCGAGGACGTCGAGCTCTTTGCCGAGATGGGCTTTAAGTGCCTGCGTCTTTCAATTTGTTGGAGCCGTATTTTTCCCACAGGGATGGAGGCCGAGCCCAACGGTGAGGGCTTGGAGTTTTACCGTCAGGTATTCGAGGCGCTGCGCGAGCATGGAATCGAGCCGCTCGTAACGCTGACGCACTACGACTATCCGTTGGCTCTGGTCGAGCGCTATGGTGGCTGGCAAAGCCGAGAGATGATCGAGCGGTATGCGCACTACGTCGAGACCGTCGGACGTGCGTACCAGGGCCTCGTGCGTTATTGGCTCACCTTCAACGAGATCAACAGCGTGGCGCTGTCCTATCTCAACGCGGGCGTCACGCTCGAGGATGAGCGTGACCGTGCAGCCGTGACCGCGGCGTTCTCGCACCATATGTTTGTGGCGAGCGCTCGCGCTGTCGAGATCCTGCACAAGATCGATCCCGCAAACAAGGTGGGTTGCATGATCGCTGCCGGTGCGACCTATCCGTACCGTTGTGCGCCCGAGGACGTATGGCTTGCGTATGAGGAGGACCGCGGCCGCTACTTCTACACTGACGTGATGGCTGCGGGCGCCTATCCTACTTGGAAGCTGCGTGCGCTCGAGAAAGAGGGTGTTCACGTGCCCTTTGAGCCGGGCGATACGGAGTATCTGGCCGAGCATACGGTCGACTTCATCTCGTTCTCGTACTATTGCTCGCGCTTGGTGTGCGCCGATGACCAGGTGATCGCCGAGAAGGCGGAGGGCAACGTGTTCCCGACGCTGCGCAATCCGTACCTCAAGGATAAAGAGACTGCCTGGAAATGGCAGATCGATGCGCTGGGTTTGCGCGTGACGCTTGCCGGCTACCACGATCGTTACCATCTTCCGCTCTTTATCGCTGAGAACGGTGTGGGCGGACTCGATGCGCTGGAAGAAGGCAAAGTCCACGATGCGTATCATATTGATTACCTGCGCAGGCATATTCTTGCGCTACGCGATGCAATTGTCGAGGACGGTGTTGACCTGATGGGATACACGCCGTGGGGCTGTATCGATTTGGTGTCGGCCTCGACGGGGCAGATGAAGAAGCGCTATGGCTTTGTTTATGTCGATGCCGATGATACGGGCAAAGGCACGTTCGATCGCTACCGAAAGGACAGCTTCTACTGGTACCAAAAGGTCATTGCATCAAATGGCGAGGACTTGAGTTAACTCTTGCAGGTCTGTTGCCCCCGCGGCCGTTTCGGCCGCGGGGGCTTTTGCTATTGAGGCGGCTGTTCATGAGGAGCATTGCAGACTTCGGAAACCCGGCACTTGGGGACGTTCCTTTCCTGCCGGCAGCTTGGGACAGTCCTTAAAGGCCGCATCGATCAACTGCGGAAAGCACATCCCAGAATGAGCGTCCAACATGGGGCGCGGTTTCCCTTGAGGCCCTCAATCGGAAAATGCATCCCGGATTATTGTCGAAAAGCGGCCCTTAGTTTCCCAAACGGGCCGCTATCGGAAAGCGCATCCCGCTATTGGGTCCCAAAGCAGGATGCGCTTTCCGTGCTGGCAGTTCCAAGCAGTTCGGGATAGCCCTTTTCGTTCGCTCTCGGCCGGCGTCCGTAAGACTGTCCTCAACAACCACTCATTTAAGCCTGTCCCCAATGAGTGCCCAATGACTAGTAGTAGGCCCACATGGCTTCGATTTCGTTGAGGACCTCCACCACGCCCCAGCGGCGGGCGCTGCGGCTGGCCGAGTTGGGGTCGTAGACGCCAATCTGGTTGGCATCGTCGATGCCGTGGAGCACGATATAGTGGCCTACGTTGGTAAACGTGCCGGGGCGCACTGCGGCGATGACGGGCGCACCCGAGCGAAGTGCTTGGGTAATCGATTCGCGATCGTTATAGAGCTGTGTTCCGTTGAGCCCCAGCTGCCACGCACCGCTTGTCATAAACGACCACTCGGTGGCACCAGTGGGGGCGTAGTTGCCGGCTTCGGCCAGTGCGCATATATCGACCGGCGTCTTATCGGTATGGCCGGTCTTAAAGATATAGACCATGGTGAGGCAAGTTGGACCGCAAGCGTTTTCGCGAATAGTGCCACCGGCATAGGGCAGCTCCGACCATGCGGGGTCAATTTGGTAGATGTGGGGCATGGTGCCGGCACTCCACTGCGAGCGTGGGGTCGAGAACGCAAAGGAGTAACCGGGCGCGACGGGAGCTTTAAGCAGCTTGTCCTCGGCAGTGGGCTCAAGACCGGCTGACCCGTGGGAGATACAGGATCCCAAAAACACAAAGACGAGGCAGGCGGCGATGGAGCAAAACGCAAGGCGTAGGCGGCGGGCCGGAAGCGCGTGGCTTGTGATGTGCGACGCGGGGTGAGGGGCTGAATTGCCGCGATCGCGTTGAGGTCGCGAAAAGGAGCGCTTAACGTAGTAGTCGGTCTTACGGCGATCGTAGCGGCGTGGCTGCGATGTGTCGGTCTGGCGTTGGCGTGTGCTCGTACTCATGCGGTCTGACTGCTGCACGGTACGGCTTTGTTGCCGCGAAGAAGCCCCGGGCTGCTCTTGGGGGCGCTGCGGGCTGTCGTTGTCGGAGGTGCTTCTGGGCGTTGGCGTGGTACGGCCGGCAAGGCGCACGCTTTGTGGCCGTTGGTCGCCGTCATTGTATCCGTATGCCATTCGAATCACCTTGCCTCATGTGTAACTTGTCTATCCTACATAAAAAGATGCACGACACATGGGCATGTGCGCCAAAAGCCTGACAAATGGTATGAACGTTGCCGCGCCGCGCGCCAAGCGTCATGGCAACAGGTCTTCAAAAGCAGACAAGATGAAAGCGTCCAAGACGAATGACGTCTTCCGCCGTTCGTCCCAAAAACGGCGCCGCTCGTTTTACAGTTCTGCCTTCGGTCGAGCCACAAGCGGCGTTGCTGTGCCAAGGCCGTATCTTAAAGCCACGAAATAAAAGCGCGCGGCAAAACAGGCTGCGCAAGGGGTGACGCCAAAGGGCGTCAAAAAGGAAAGGAGGGGAACAATGGCGGACAAGAACGCAGAGGTTGCAGTCGAGGATAACGGCGGCATGAAGAAAACGCTCTCGCTCTGGAACTTCTTCACCATCGGCTTTGGTGCCATCATCGGCACCGGCTGGGTTCTGCAGGTCGGCGACTGGATGGTCGTGGGCGGCGGCCCCGTTCCCGCTATGATCGCATTCCTCTTGGGTGCAATCTTCCTCGTGCCCGTCGGAGCTGTTTTCGGTGAGCTCACGGCTGCCATCCCCATCTCGGGCGGCATCGTCGAGTATGTCGACCGTAGCTTTGGCCGTACGCTGAGCTACATCACCGGATGGCTCCTGGCTTTGGGCAACGGCATTCTGTGCCCGTGGGAGGCCATCGCCATCTCGACCCTCGTGTCCGAGATGTTCGGCAGCCTGCCCGGTCTTGAGTGGCTGCGCGCCGTCAAGCTCTACACCATCCTGGGCGCCGACGTTTACCTGTTCCCGACGCTGATCGCGCTCGGCTTTGCAGTCTACGTCATCTTCCTTAACTTCCGCGGTGCCAGTTCGGCCGCCAAGCTCCAGGCCTTCCTGACCAAGGCCCTGCTCTGCGGCATGCTGCTCGCCATGGGCGTCTCACTGTTCACCGGCTCGCCGGACAATGCCATGCCCGTGTTCTCCCAGGTTACCGGCGCTGGCGGCGGCAAGGCCGCTACCGAGAGCACCAGCCTGTTCGCCGGCATCGTGTCGGTCCTAGTTCTGACCCCGTTCTTCTACGCCGGCTTCGATACCATTCCCCAGCAGGCTGAGGAGGCGGCCGAGGGCCTCAACTGGAACAAGTTCGGCAAGATCATCTCCCTGGCCCTGCTGGCCGCCGGCGGCTTCTACATGGTCTGCATCTACTCGTTCGGCACCATCCTCGACTGGCATGAGTTTGTTAAGAGCCCGGTTCCCGCGCTTGCCTGCCTCAAGGGCATCAACATGCTCCTGTACCTGGCCATGCTCGTCATCGCCACGCTTGGACCCATGGGCCCGATGAACTCCTTCTACGGCGCCACGAGCCGCATCATGCTCGCCATGGGCCGCAAGGGCCAGCTGCCCGAGCAGTTCGCCGAGGTCGACCCCAAGTCCGGCGCTCCCAAGCTTGCCTGCGTCGTCTTGGGCGTCATCACCGTCGTCGGTCCGTTCCTGGGCAAGAACATGCTCATCCCTCTGACCAACGTGTCGGCTCTCGCCTTCATCTTCTCCTGCGGTATGGTCGCCCTCGCTTGCCTGCGCATGCGCTTCACCGAGCCCGACCTGCCTCGTCCCTACGAGGTGCCCGGCGGCAAGTTTGGCATCGGCCTCGCTATCGCTGCCTGCGCCATCATCATCGGCCTGCTCGTGATCCCGTTCTCTCCCGCCTCTCTCAACATGGTGGAGTGGAGCATCGTGATCGGCTGGCTGGCCGTCGGCCTGGCTCTCATGGCCTTCACTAATTCCCGCAAAAAGTAACGCCGAGCCGGGGCGGATCGGGTGTGCGGGCCCCTCTCTTCCGCGCACCGAACCCGGCGCCACTTGGGTAGCTTTGTGAGGCCTTAACCCAACACGGCCTCGCCCACTATATGGATCCATAAGGAGGAACCATGTCCACTAAGTATGCAATCGTTGGCGGCAAGCTCATCGACGGTACCGGTGCCGAGCCGGTCGAGAACTCCCTCGTTCTCGTCGACGACAACGGCAAGATTGAGTACGCCGGCGCCATGCAGGACCTTCCCGAGGGCGTTGAGGTCATCGACGCCGCCGGCAAGACCGTCCTTCCCGGCCTGATCGACACCCACCTGCATTTCTCGGGCAACTTGACCGACGATGACACCGACTGGGTCATGCAGCCGCTCCTCGAGAAGCAGGCCGTCGCCGTCAAGCAGGCCTACGACTGCCTCACCCACGGCCTCACCACCGTCTGCGAGATCGGCCGCTTTGGTATCCAGATCCGTGACTGCATCGACAAGGGCGTCTTCAAGGGCCCGCGCGTTCTGGCCACCGGCCTTGGCTTCTGCCGCGTTGCCGGCCACGGCGACTCCCACCACTGCAGCCAGGAGCTCAACAAGGAATCGCACCCCTGGGGCGATCAGGTCGACGGTCCTTGGGATCTGCGCAAGGCCGTCCGTCGTCGCCTGCGCGAGAACCCCGATGCCATCAAGATCTGGGCTACCGGTGGCGGCATCTGGCGCTGGGACTCCGGCCGCGACCAGCACTACTGCTCCGAGGAGATTCAGGCCGTGGTCGAAGAGGCCAAGATGGTCGGCATCCCCGTGTGGAGCCACTGCTACAACAACCACGCCGCTGCCTACGATTCCGTTCGCTTTGGCTGCGAGCAGCTGATTCACGGCTTCGATATCGATGAGCGCACCATGGACCTCATGGCCGAGCAGGGCACCTTCTTCACCCCGACGATCGCCTTCCTGCCCACCTGGTACGCCACCTATCCGCCCGTCTACGTCCCCGAGCTGCACGACAAGTACGAGGGCACCCTGGTCGAGAAGGAGCTGCAGCGCAACTACGACTGCCTGCGCGAGGCCAAGAAGCGCGGCGTCGTCATGACGATCGGCTCCGACTCCTTCTCCTTCGTCACCCCGTACGGCACCTGCTCCATCGAGGAGATGTACGAGTTCGTCGACAAGATCGGCTTCACCCCGGTCGAGACCATCACCTGTGCCACCCTCAACGGTGCCAAGATGTGCCACATCGAGGACGAGACCGGTTCCATCGAGGCCGGCAAGTGCGCCGACCTGCTGGTCGTCAACGGTGACGTCGCCGCCGACATCCACGTGCTCAACACCGACAACATGGACGTCATCATGAAGGACGGCTGGATTGTCGAGGCTGGCACCTTCGGCGACGCAAACAAGTACAGCGCGTAGGCTACCGTTCATCGATGGCTGGATGTAAAACACAGTATTTGATTGCATAATGCAATGGAGAGGGTCGCTTGCGGCCCTCTTTATTGCTATGGGGTGCGTCAGTAAGAAGGGGATGACGGTGGATTTCAATAGGCTGATTCTGGGCAAGAGCTACAACTCTACCAAGGTCTTTCGTACCGCTCAGCATGTGGTTCAAGCCATCTTGCTCGGTATTGTCGTTCCGCTGCTTATCCTGCTGCTCATCTGGGATCTAACCGATAATCCCAATCCCGTTCCGGCCGTTGTCGTCATTGCCGGCTTGGTCATGCTGTGCTTCTTCTTCTCGTACGTCTTTGTCGTTCCCGACGATCTCACATCGAGCGCAACCGACCGCACGCTCGCCATCGCTTCAAAAATATTCGCCTACACGTCGCGCGGCCTTACGCCCGAGGCCGCCCTGGGCGCCTCTAAGATTATCCTGTCCGAAACTATCGCCTCTGCCATCTGCTTTACCGACGGCAAGCAGGTGCTGGCGAGCTGGGGCGAGGACTCGGCAAAATGCCCCGCGGGCACCCCGGTGGTGTTGCGGACTACGCTCAACGTGATCAACAGCGGTGAGCAAAGCGTGTTTTCGCGCGATGCCTCGACCGAGACGGGTGGCTACTTTCCGCGTCTGCGCGCCGGTATTGTCGCACCGCTTACCGTGCGCGGGCATTGCGTGGGCACGCTCGAGCTGTATTATCCCCGTCTGAGCAGCATCGATATGCGCCAGACAGCGCTTGCCTCGGGCTTTGCCGACCTCATTTCCACGCAGCTTGCGAGCTTTGAGCTCGAGCGCCAGGACGAGCTCACGGCCCGCGTGGAGCTGCGCGCCTTGCAATCGCAGGTCGATCCTCATTTTCTGTTTAACACCATCAGCACCATCGTGTCGCTCGTTCGAACCGAGCCCGACAAGGCGCGGTCGCTGCTGATCGACTTTTCCAATTACTATCGTCAGACGCTTTCTGATTCCGATACGCTCACCACGCTCGAGCACGAGGTGGAACAGGGCACTCGCTATATCAATCTAATGCAGGCTCGTTATGGCGACGGCCGTCTGCGCGTCTCGGTCGATATCGACTTTGAGGTGCGCGACAGCCTGGTGCCGCCGTTTATCTTGCAGCCGCTGCTCGAAAACTGCATCAAGCATGCGCAGCGCGAGACCGAGCCGCTTTCTATTCATGTTAGGGCTTTCGAGACCGATGACGGCTTGGAGATCATCGTCGAAGATGACGGCATCGGTATGAGCGAAGAAGTCTGCGCGCATCTGTTTGAGCAACATCGCCGAGAGGAGCCCGAGAGCATTACCGCCGACGGCTCCATCAAGCGAGGTTGCGGCCTGGCGCTCTTCAACGTGCTTCAGCGCATCCATTTCTTTTACGGAGAAGATTCCGGCATGCGCGTGGAGTCCCAGGAGGACGTGGGGACGCAGGTTATCGTCGAGCTGAACGGCGAGCCGCATGAGCCGGCGCCGTTGACGGCGTAGCACGCGAGTGTATTGAGGAGAGAGAGGAAGCGCACATGTCCGAGGGCTGGAACATCCTGGTGGTTGATGACGAGCCTCCCATCAGGGCTGAGCTACGCTATCTATTGGAGAAGGACGCGCGCGTGGGGCATATTGCCGAGGCGGGCAATGTCACCGAGGCCGTGGAGTCGATTCTCTCGAGCAAGCCCGACGTGTTGTTTTTGGACATCACGATGCCCGGTCGCTCGGGAATTGAGCTTGCCGAGACGCTGCAGAACTTAAAGACGCCGCCGGTGGTTGTGTTTGTGACGGCGTTTGCCGAGTTTGCCGCCGATGCGTATAACCTCGATGCGGTCGACTATATCGTCAAGCCGGTCGAGGACGCACGTCTGTCAAAGGCACTCGACAAGATCGAGGCAGCCTTGGGTGCCCGTCGTGTTATCCACGCTCCGCGCCAGCCTTTGCGTCTGACGGTGGACCGCGGGGGCAAAAAGGTGTTCATTCCCGCCGCAGACATCTGCTACTTTGAGGCGCGCGCCGATTTTTGCAACGCCATCTGTGCCGAGGGAACGTACCTGATCAATGAATCGATCTCTTCGCTCGAGCGTCGTTTGGGCTCCGAGGGCTTTATTCGCGTTCATCGCAGCTATCTGGTCAATTTGGAGGACGTGCACAATGTTGAGATTGGCTCCACGGGGTTGATGGAGCTCAGGCTCGACCGCGTGAGCTCGACGGTGCCGGTGTCCCGTCGTCGTGCCGCCGAGGTCAAGTCGCACCTGGGACTTGCGTAAGAGGCTTGCGTGCCGTCGTTTACCATCGCAGGTTTGGCATGGGCGCGCGGTGGGCATAATGGGTGGCATCGAATGAAATCGAAAGGATCATTATGCCCGCGCTTATCACCCATCATCTGTTTGGCGAGGAAAGCATCGACCGTCTTCCGCAGGGCGTCATCACGTCCGATGAAGAGCGCATTGCCTTTATCTTGGGCAACCAAGGCCCCGACCCGTTTTTCTTTCACATTCTGACACCGCGTGTTTCCGACTGTACGCTGCTGGCGCAGGTCATGCATCGCTCGCGCATGTCTCGCCAGTTCGCGTGCCTGCGCGACGGCGTGTCGCATCTGCTGCCGCGCGACGCCAGCTTGGGTCGCGCCTTTGCGCTGGGCCTGCTGTCTCATTACGTGCTCGACCGCAACGCCCATCCCTTTGTCTATGAGCAGCAGTTTGGCATCGTGGAGTCCGATTCAGGGCTTGAGGATTCGAGCAGCCAGGTCCATGCCGTGATCGAGAGCGACCTGGATGTAATGATGCTGCAGCTTAAGCGCGATGGCGCTACGGTCGACGATTACCCGCCGGCGGGCGAGATCGTCACCACCGATCGCATCAATCGCGTGGCCGGCGTGCTGATGAGCTATGTTGCCGGACGCGTGTACGGCATTGACATTCCGGCGGGGGAGTACGGTGCTGCCGTTGCCAACATGCAACGACTTTACCGCGCGATTGAGCCGGCCGGCTCCGCAAAGACGCGCGCGATCTCGCTGGTTGAGGGCTTGGTGCACGACTACTCGCTGCTCGACGGCCTTGCCCATCGCGTGACGACGGAGCTGCCCGAGCGCACCGGTAACCTGGGCCATCTGACATGGAAGAATCCCTTTACCGATGAGGTCTCGAACGAGAGCTTCCCCGAGGTCTTTGATCGCGCGCTGGTCGATTACGAGTGCACGGTCGCGCGTTTTATCGAGACCGGTGACATGGAGGCCGTGACCAGTCACGTCAACTACAGCGGCCGCGTGCTCGATGCCGATGAGGAGTTCGACCGCGAGGAATAGGGCCCGCGCGTGCCCCTTTGCCGAATCCTTACCGGTGCTTCTGGACAATTGGGGTACGATGAACTAGCTGCATATCGGGCGAATACGAAGGGTCCCTGTCCATGAAATACACCAAGCTCGAGCGTAACTGGGTCATGTACGATGTGGGAAACTCGGCCCTCGTGCTGCTCAATACCTCGGTGGTGCCCATCTACTTTAACGCCATCAATACCGGTGCTTCCTCGGCAGACCTGGTGGTCGCTTGGGGCAACGCGCAGACGATTGCCTCGCTGGTCATTGCCATGCTCATGCCCATTCTGGGCGCGCTTGCCGATTACGCCGGTAACAAGATTAAGTTCTTCTTGGGTTTCTTCCTCACGGGCCTGGTTCTTTGCCTGGCGCAGGCTATCCCAATGTCCGCCATGGCATTTTTGACCGTGTATGTGCTGTGCACCATCGGCCTTAACTCTTCTATGACGTTCTACGACGCCATGCTGCCCGACATTACCACCGACGAGCGCATGGACGCCGTGTCCAGTTCGGGCTATGCCTGGGGCTACATCGGTTCCACCGTGCCGTTCATCATCTGCCTGGCGCTTATCATGGGTGGTCCCGCTCTTGGTGTCCCCACCATGCTGGCAACGCGTCTGTCGTTTGTCATCACTGGTGCCTGGTGGCTCATCTTTACCCTGCCGCTCATTCGCACCTATAAGCAAAAGTACGGTCGCGAGCGCGGTCCCGAGGACACTCTCGGCCACATTGTGGGCGGCGTGTTCTCCGAGGTCGGACACACCATGCGCGAGATCGCCCACAACAAGACCGTGCTGGTCTACATGATCGCGTTCTTCTTCTACATCGACGGTGTGCACACGGTCATTTCCATGGCGACCAGCTATGGATCGGCTTTGGGCATCGACTCGACCCAACTGGTGCTGGCTCTGCTCGTTACGCAGTTTGTGGCCTTTCCGTCCGCCATCATCTACGGCAAGCTTGCCGGTCGCGTGGGCACACTCAATATGATCTTGGTGGCCGTCGCCGCCTATATGGGCATCGTGCTCTTTGCCGCGTTCTTCCTCAAGACCGCCTTTGAGTTTTGGGTGCTTGCCATTTTGGTCGGCCTGTTCCAAGGCGGCGTGCAGGCGCTGAGCCGCAGCTACTTCGGTCGCATTATTCCCAAGGAAAAGTCCAACGAGTACTACGGCTTCTTTGATATCTTTGGCCGCTATGCAAGTGTTATGGGCACCTTCTTGGTGTCGGTCGTCACCTCGCTGACCGGCAACCCTTCGCTGGGCGTCCTGTCTATCGGCGTGCTGCTGGTGGTGGGCTTTGTGCTGCTGGTCCGTCTGTCCCGCATGTCTCAGACGGCAGAGCAGGCCGCATAGGAACTTGCCGGTAATTGCGTCCGCCGCGATACTCTTTTGGGGTTATCCGCAATAAACATTCTGACTTCCGAACAATGATTAGCCCAAGTGGGTATGATGGAGTCAGCTAGGTCGCGGGGCGTCGCCTGTGTTTGGCGGCGTCCCGTTTTTGTGTTGCAGGGAGGGTAAGGCATGAACGCCACGGTCGTGATTCCAACGTATTGGGCGGGCGATGACGCTCGCGCGAACGCCCCTGGCACCTATGACCATTCGACGCGACTCAACGCCGACAATCCCGAACTCGACCGCTGCCTGGCCTCGCTCGAGCAGGTGCGCGACATCCCGCGCATCATCCTTTTGGTGGTCTGTCCCGTTTCTGCCACAGCCGACGTGTCGCTGCGCGTGCACGAGATCGTCGACGCGCATCCCACGCTCAAGGTCACCGTTGTCACCAACACCCAGGCCTCGCGCATCGCAGACCGGGTTGCTCAGATCGCGCCCAAGGGTTCGGGCGAGTGCGTGAGCCTGCGAGGCTACGGTGCCATCCGCAACATGGGGCTGGCCTGCGCTGCGGTGCTCGGCCACGATGCCGTTGTCTTTTTGGACGACGACGAGACCGTCGTTGACGCCGACTTTATGAAGCGCGCGACCTATGCTCTGGGGCAGCAGACGCGTCAGGGCTTGCCGATCTTGGTCAAGAGCGGCTTTTTCTACGATCGTGACGGGTCGCCGCTGGCTCCCACGGACAAGGCGGGCATCTGCCATCGTTGGTGGACCAAGCGCATCGAGTTCAACCGTTGGATGAAAAAGGCGCTCTCGGGCACCCGCATCTCGCGCTCCAACTACGTGTGCGGCGGCCTGATGGCCCTGCACGCCCGCGCTTTTACGCGTGTAGCCTTTGACCCGTTTATCACCCGCGGCGAGGACCTGGATTACCTCTTTAACATGCGTATGTTTGGCTACGACGTGTGGTTCGATAACGAGTGGACCGTGCGCCATCTGCCTCCGGAGTCCGAAAAGCGCTCACCGCGCTTTATGCAGGATGTATACCGTTGGTACTACGAACGGGCCAAGTTGACGTTCGCCGCGCATCAAAAGGAGCTCATTCCCGTTACGGCGGCATCGCTCATGCCCTACCCGGGCCCTTGGATTTCGCGCGAGCTCGACGACCGCGTGCGCAAGACCGCCATGGTCCGCAGCGTGTTTACCCGCGAGCACGAGGGCTACCTGCGCATCTGGCGCCACGGTATCGACGAGGCAAAGGCCTATGCGCGCCAAAACGCTGCAAGCTACCTGCGTTTCCAGAGCTTTTGGCCCAAGATCATGGACGGGCTTTGGCGTGACGCACAACTGATCAGTATCCTGGAGGGGGCCGAATGATCGACCGCCGCGCCCAGCGCGATAGTTCAATATCAATCTTTCGCATCATTGCCGTTGCTTGTGCCATCTGCGTGCTGATGTACTTTATTTTTGCCTTGGCGACCGGTATCGAGCCGATCGCCACGGTGATTGCCTGCGCGCTGCTGTGCATCTTTCTGTGCATCTTTATCTTTTTGACGCTCAACCCCGATTCGGTGCGCTCCCAGTACACCGAGGAGACGCTCTCGGTGGCCTCGGCCATGCTCGAGGACATTAAGGGCGGTCTGACGCAGGAGTCGGCGCGTTTGGTGTGCCAGCGCATTTTGCCCGAGACGCGCGCCATGACGGTGGCCATCACCGACGAGGGCAACGTGCTTGCCTGCGCGGGCGAGTTTGAAGAAAAACTGCTGCCCGATTCTCCCATCCACACGCTTGCCACACGCTACGTTATCGAGCACGGCATCGTGCAGTCGTTCAACCGCATGGTGGATGTCGTGGGCTCGGACGGCTCGCACAACCAAGTCCCCGCCGGCATTATCGCCCCCATCAAGGTAGGGGATCGTACTGTCGGCACGCTCAAGTTCTACTACAAGACCCCGCGCGCCGTCGACCGTACCCAGTACGCGCTTGCCTCGGGCTTTGCCGAGATCTTGTCCACGCAGCTCGCCATCCACGAGCTCGAGGTGCAAAAGGAGCTCACGGCACGCGCCGAGGTGCGTGCGCTGCAGGCGCAGATTAACCCGCACTTCCTGTTCAACACGCTGAACACCATTGCATCGTTTACGCGCACCGACCCGCTGCGGGCCCGCGAACTGCTTCGTGAGTTCTCATCGTTCTATCGCGCCACGCTCGACAACTCGGGATCGCTCATTCCGGTCTCGCGTGAGGTCGCACAGACCAAGCGCTACCTCACCTTTGAGAAGGCCCGCTTTGGCGAGGACCGCGTGCTGGCGACGTTCGATGTCTCCGAGGACGTGGAAGATACGCTGGTGCCGGCGTTCGTGATCCAGCCGATTGTCGAGAATGCCGTGCGTCACGGTATGGGTGACGCCGATGCCCTGGTGATTGACGTGTCCGTACATCCGGACGGCGAAGATGCGATTCTGATTTCGGTGGCCGATAACGGCGTGGGCATGGATGAGGGTACCGCCGCCAGACTGTTTGACGAGCGCTCTGCCCGTCCCGACGCCAGCTCTCCTCAGGGCGGCGGCGCCGGCGTGGCCATGCACAATATTTCGGAGCGCATTCACCGCTTTTATGGGCCGCACTCCTATACGCGTGTCGAATCGGCGCCGGGCAAGGGCACCAAAGTGCTCCTTCATCTTGATTTGTCAGAGAGTATCTTTGACATTCAAGAGTAAAATAAAAGGCTACGGGCTCAACGTCATACGACGGATGCCCGGCGTAGTTAGTTGACGAAAGGTTTTATCCCTATGCTGCGTGCGATGATTGTGGATGATGAGGCGCCGGCTCGCTCGGAGCTTCGCTTCCTGCTCGAGCAAACGGGCAAGATCGGCACGATCACGGAGGCGTCGAGCGTCCGCTCCGCCATCGAGATGCTTATGGAAAGTCGCGTGGATGTCGTGTTTCTCGATATCTCGATGCCCGGTGCCTCGGGCCTGCAACTTGCCGAGGCGCTGCATAAGCTCAAAAATCCGCCGGCGATCGTGTTTGTGACTGCGTATAGCGACCATGCGGTCGAGGCATTCGACGTGGATGCCGTCGATTATCTGATGAAACCGGTCGAGGAAGCTCGCTTGGATCGTGCGATCGAGAAGGTCATGCAGCGCGCCAAGCCGGTTACGGACAGCAAGGTGACCATCGAGCGTATCCCGGTGGAAAAGGGCGGCCGCAAGGTGCTCATTCCCGTGGACGACATTCGCTTTATCATGGCCAAGGACGATTACTCCTGCATCTATACCGTCGATGATCGCTTTTTGTCGACGACCTCGCTGGCGCAGTTTGAGGCCAAGCTCTGCGACTTTGGCTTCTTCCGTGTTCACCGCCGCTATATCGTCAACCTGGCGTGCGTCACGGACGTTGAGACGGTGCCCTCGGGCGCTATCCAGCTGGGCATTACGGGCGTCGACGAACGCGTGCCGGTTTCACGCCGCCGCGTCGTGCCGCTCAAGAAGGCTCTGAGTCTCTAGCACACTGGCCCCGCAGCTCTGTAGACCCATCGTCTGCGGGGCCGTGGGGCCTTTTTTGTATGTATCTGCCGAATCGTTTTTTGCGGAAGGGATCCCATGAACAGCGCAAGCGCCAAGCGTATCGACATCATCTCGGACACCCACGGCTATTTATCGCCTGCGCTCTTGGATGAGCTTGAGGGCGCAGACCTGATCATCCACGCCGGCGACCTCACGTCAGAGATGGACTACGAGCACCTATGCACCATCGCCCCCGTGCGGGCCGTACTGGGCAATAACGATTACTACCGCGACTACGGCCCCGATGTGGACCGTCTTGCGCTTTTTACCTACGAAGGCCTCAAATTCGCCGTAGCCCACTACCGCGAAGACCTTCCGGTGGGATCCGTAGACGTAGCCATCAACGGCCACACCCACGTAACCAAAGAAGCCCAAGTGGGCCATTGCTTAGTCCTCAACCCGGGCAGCGCCAGCTACCCCAGAGGCACCCGAGGCCCCACCATGGCCAGAATGCTCGTAAAAGACGGCAAGATCCTGAGCATCAAATTTATTGACTTGGAGTAACCGCAACAAAAACGGGGGATGCAGATGCGTCCCCCGTTTCCATTTGAGCCAAAGGCGGAGCTTCAGCAAGATCCTTAGACAAACCCCGTCGCGGAGAACGGGGCCGCCGAGCCGCGAAGCGGCGAGCAACAACAGCGGCTCGAACAATGTGACGGCAGGGAGGGTCTCCGGGGCTGAGGGCGGGGGTTAAGTTTGTCGCGAGTTCCGCACGCAAAGGAAAGCACTTAATGTGCTTTCCGTCTTGCGCAGGACTGTAGAGC
>CAKUGX010000022.1 GCA_934654765.1 uncultured Collinsella sp.
ACCACATCATCCGCATGGTTGATCAAACGTACGCCAATGGAATCGTTCGTTCCATAATTCGCCTGTTCAGACACCGTAAATTCTCCCTACAACGCAGCACGGTGCCCATTGTATCGAGGAGCAGGAACTCAATGATGTTGTCGTACCGACATTTCGCCCAACGGTAGCAATAAACGCCACGAGGGGGCATAACAAATCGTTGCACAACAAAAATGGGGCCCGATGTAACCGCACCGGACCCCGCACTAACTCTATTGAAAACGATCTGAGAGATTACTCCTCGGAGCCGTCCTCAGCCGAATCCTTTTTCTGGCGATCGAGCTTATGCTTGCCGCTCACGATAGACGTAGCGCCGAGCGTCGCCAAGCTCGCGCTGGCAAGGCTCGCCATAACGATCAGATCGCCCGTCTTGGGCATATTGCCGCCCGAGGACTTAGTCGTCGTGGTCGTGGTGGTTGTAGTGGTCACCGTCTTGGAGTCATTTTGCTCCTGGACCTGGCCATCGGTATTGCCCTTACCGCTGTCCTCGCCCTGCTGCTTTCCGTCCTCGGTCTTGCCCTTGCTCTCGTCCTTCTCCTCAGATTCAGACTTCTTACCCTCGTCCTTCTTCTGA
Source organism: uncultured Collinsella sp. (assembly GCA_934654765.1). GTDB lineage: Bacteria > Actinomycetota > Coriobacteriia > Coriobacteriales > Coriobacteriaceae > Collinsella. The sequence continues at coordinate 614 of CAKUGX010000022.1, forward strand.
TCGGACTTGCCGCCCTTCTCCGTTTCGGACTTCTCGGAATCTTTCTCCTTAGATTCATCCTTCGCGACCGTGGTCTGCGTCGCAGCAACCTGAACAGAATTGTTCTTGTCAGGAGACGAGCTGCTTACGCCAGCCATCAGCGAAGAGCCCAGCGTGGAGCCAAGCTGCACGGCGAAAGAGGGCTTCTTGTCCGTCGAAGTTGCGGGCGCGTCCGTCTCCTTATTCGAGTCGTCCTTGGAAACACCGGAATCAGAAGCTGCGCCAGAGTTAGAGTCATTGTTAGAACCAGTATCGGCGGAAGAATCGCTCGAACCGGTGGAAGAGTCAGATGAGCCTGCGCCGGTCGAACCAGAAGCGGCGCCGTCCGTATTGCCGGCAGAGTTTGAAGACGAATCGCCCGCAGCAGAGCCGTTCGAATCGGAGTCATTCGAGACAGAGCCGTTCGAGGTAGACCCGTCGTTGGTAGTGCCACCAGCAGAACCATTGCTGTCAGCATCGGTCGAGGGCGCATCCATCCTGTCATCGTTGGAATCGTCACTCGAGTTGTCATTCGAATCAGGCGTCGGCGCAGGCGCCGGCGTGGACTCGGGCTCCGCAGGCGTCGAGGGCGTCGAGGCAGCTTCGTCCTCGGCGATATAAACCAAGCAGTCCTTCAGCTCGTTGCGGTAGCGGTTCTTCCAGCCCTCATGATACTGGGGCTGGCTCGAAAACTTGGTCGCGACGTTATTGACCACGCAGTTGGCAAGTGCCGTCACAAACTCGCGGTCGGACATATCATTGGAAAGATTCGCCCAACGGAAGAAGTCCCTGCAGCCACCGGTGCCGCACATGTTGGTGATGCTCCAGACCATGCCCTTGACGCAATCGGCGCGACCGGAAATATCAATGCCCAGGCCGCTCTTGAGCCAAGCCTCGGTCACCGCATAGTAGGAGTTGTACGCATAGGCGTCCTGAAGCGCCGAGAACTCAGCAGGATCGGTATTGTAGGCGCCCTGGAAAGCCTCCTGCGCAATGCGGCCCAGTTCGGTAAGCTGGCCGTTCTCGTACATGGAATTGCTCGCGTTGGAAATCTCGCTGCCGCGATCGATCGCGTCCTTGAGCATGCTGTATTTTTCGGGGTTGTAGTTGTAGGCCTGCTTCATAAACGGGATGAGCGACCAGCGGCGATCGAACTGGTAATAGCCCAGCGCGTTATAGCCGTCCCCATACGAAAAGCCCTGGTTGTAGTTGCCATGGCTCTCGTACTTGGTAAAGTACTTCATCTCGGTGGTGACATTGACAAACGAAACGCCCTGGACCGACCGCAGCACGCCCGAGAAGGACTGCTGGGTGTAAAGACCCTTATCGATATCGGTGGCATCCGAGGCAACGCCCGGTGTGGGCTCCTCGGCAGCAGCGGGCGCCGGCGCGGTAACGGTGCCAAACGAAAGTGCCAACGTCAGGCCCGCCACAATAGCGGAATGCTTGGGCTGCATAAGATCCTCCCTGCATTGGTGTAGTTAAAGTGCAGTTTGCAAAGATAAGAGTAAGTATTGCAGCTCGCCCGTTGTTGCACAACAACCCCTCGGTAAACGGCAACAACCCTCCGCGAAATCTTAAGGAATTGCGTTCAACCTACAGCTTAATGTCAAAGTTAAACTCGGGGACAGCAGCAAGGTCGGCCAACGACACGCCGTCGACGTACTTTTCGATCACGTCGTCCAGCCCGCGCCAGAACTTGACGGTCGAGCAAAGATCACTGCGGGTGCAGCTGTTGTCAATGCCATCGCACGCCACCGGAGCCGTGCTGCCCTCGACGGCACGCAGGATGTCGCCGGCACGCACTTCGGCCGGGTCCTTGGCCATCATGTAGCCGCCGCCCTTGCCACGCACGCTCTTGAGCAGGCCCGCCTTCATAAGTGGACGAACCAGCTGCTCCAAGTACTTCTGTGAGATATGTTCGCGGTCGGCCACCTCGCGCAGGGCAATCTTGCCCTCGGCGTCGCCCAGCGCCGCGATATAAATCATCAGCCGGAGGGCATAGCGGCCCTTGGAAGAAATGAGCATACCTACCCTCCCATCGCCTGGGACAAAATAACCAGGAGTATTTGTCCCAAATCTTAAGTAAGTGGAACAAACACAACAGGTATTTTTGTCCCACAATCTGAAAAGTCGAGTGGATTAGTCGGGTTTTCCCTTGACTAACGCCGAACCCATAGTAACTTTATTCCGAGAAGATTCCTAGGGTTTAGTACACCCATGAGTACACCATATACAGAGAGGGACAGCATGAGCGCAAATCCGCTGCTTTCCATCGAGGGTCTGACCGCCTCCGTGGACGAGAAGACCATCCTCCACAACGTCAACCTCAACGTCGCCGCCGGCGAGACCCACGTGCTGATGGGCCCCAACGGCGCCGGCAAGTCTACCCTCGGCCACCTGGTCATGGGCGACCCCGTCTACACCGTCAACGACGGCCGCATCGTCTTTGACGGCCAGGACATCACCGAGCTCACCACCGACAAGCGCTCGCGCGCAGGCCTGTTCCTGAGCTTCCAAGCCCCGGTCGAGATCCCCGGCGTACCGCTGTCGAGCTTTTTGCGTGCCAGCATCGCCGGCCGTCCCGGCCTGGAGATGAAGGGCAAGGAATTCCGCCGTCGCGTCAAGGAACTCGCGGCCGAGCTCAACATGGATACCGCCTACCTCAACCGCGAGCTGGGCGTGGGCTTCTCGGGCGGCGAAAAGAAGAAGGTCGAGATGCTCCAGCTCCTGCTGCTGCAACCCAAGCTCGCCATCCTCGACGAGACCGACTCCGGCCTGGACGTCGACGCGCTTTCCACCGTCAGCCACGGCATGGACGCCTACCGCAAGAGCTGCGACGGCTCCATGCTCATCATCACGCACAACACGCGCATCCTGGAGCACCTGGATGTCGATCGCGTCCACGTTATGGTCAAGGGCCACATCGTGCGCGAGGACGACGCCTCGCTGATCCCCTGGATCGACAAGAACGGCTTTGAGACCTTCGAGCGCGAGGCCGCCGAGCAGCGCGCCCAGGCCGAGGCCGCCGCTGCCGAGCAGCAGGCGTAAAGGGGCGACGCAATGACCAAGAACCGCACCGAGGTCGCGGACATCGACCGCAGCCTCTACGACTTCACCTATGGCGAGGAGGGTTTCGAGCGCCTCGACGCCGGCATCACGCCCGACATCGTGCGCGAGATCAGCGCCAAGAAGGACGAGCCGCAGTGGATGCTCGACTTGCGCCTCAAGTCCCTCGAGATCTTCAACCGTTTCCCCGATCCGACGTGGGGTCCCTCCATCGAGGGCCTGGACATGGACAACATCGTCACCTACGTCAAGCCCAACACCGACCAAAAGCACGACTGGGAGTCGGTGCCCGACGACATCAAGAACACCTTTGAGCGCCTGGGCATTCCCGAGGCCGAGCGCAGCTACCTGGCAGGCGTCGGCGCGCAGTACGACTCCGAGCTCGTCTACCACAACATGCAGGACACCGCGTCCAAGATGGGCATCGTCTACTCCGGTATTGAGGAGGCCCTGCATGACCCGCAGTGGGAGCCGCTCATCCACGAGAAGTTTATGACGCTCATCCCGCCCACCGACCACAAGTTTGCGGCCCTGCACGGCGCCGTGTGGTCGGGCGGCTCGTTTGTCTACGTGCCCAAGGGCACCAAGCTCGACTTCCCGTTGCAGAGCTACTTCCGCCTCAACGCCAAGGGTGCCGGCCAGTTTGAGCACACGCTCATCATCGTCGAGGACGACGCCGACCTGCACTTTATCGAGGGCTGCTCCGCGCCCAAGTACAACGTGGCCAACCTCCATGCCGGCGCCGTCGAGCTCTTTGTGGGCAAGCGTGCGCACCTGCGGTACTCGACCATCGAGAACTGGTCCAAGAACATGTACAACCTGAACACCAAGCGTGCGCGCGTGGACGAGGACGGCGACATCGAGTGGATCAGTGGCTCCTTCGGCAGCCACGTGGGCTACCTCTACCCCATGAGCGTGCTCAACGGCCGCCGCGCTCGCTCGAGCTTTACCGGCATCACCTTTGCCGGTGCCGGCCAGAACCTCGACACCGGCTGCAAAGTCGTGCTCAACGCGCCCGAGACCTCGGCGACCGTCGAGACCAAGGGCATCTCCAAGAGCGGCGGCATCCAGACCTTCCGCAGCTCTATCGTGGCCACGCCCAAGGCCGAGGGCTCCAAGGCAACCGTGAGCTGCCAGTCGCTCATGCTCGACGACCAGAGCCGCTCCGACACCATCCCCGCCATGGACATCCGCGCCAAGAACGTCGACATCGGCCACGAGGCAACCATCGGCCGAATCGGCGACGACAAGGTCTTCTACCTCATGAGCCGCGGTATCTCGGAGGAAGAGGCCCGCACCATGATCGTCAACGGCTTTGCCAACCCGGTCTCCAAGGAGCTGCCGCTGGAGTACGCCGTCGAGATGAACAACCTGATCAAGCTCGAGATGGAAGGAGCGATCGGATAATGAAACAGACTACGAACACCGCTGCAACCACGCTCGAGCAGGTCAATGCGATGCCCGCAGCGACCTGGAGCTGGCTGCGCATGAACCAGACCAAGCTCGAGCTTTCCGACGAGCTTGCCACCGCTCCCGCCGAGGCCATTGAGGTCGAGGGCCTGGACGAGCAGTTCTATGGCGCGGACGATGCGTTCGACACCGCTATGGACGCCATGGCAGAGCGCTTCCCCGAGCGCCGCGCCTCCGCCCCTGGTGATGCCGCCGATCGCACCCGCATCACGCCCGAGACTGAACTCGACGTGCCTGCAACCTCCGTCTACCAGGCTGGCGCCATCAAGCTCGAGGAGGAGCTCTCCCCCGCCGAGGCCTTCAAGACCGGCATGGGCGAGGCCGCCTACGTCTATCTGACCGACCACGCTACCAGGCGCATTGTCATCGATGTGCCCGCATATAATCACGCCACGGCAACCGTGCGCGTGAGTGGCGTCGACGACGCCGCGGCCATCGCCGCCATCGATGTCGTCGCCCGCCCGCAGGCAACGCTCGACCTGCAGATCGCCCTGGACTCCCCCGTTGCCGGCGAGGGCGTCGTGGGTTCCGTGCTGCGCGTGTGCGCCCACGAGTACGCCACCGTCAATGTGACCTGCACGCAGACGCTCGACGATAGCTGGATCGCGCTCGACGACACCGGTCTATTCCTGGACGAGGGTGCGCGCGTCAACGTGCAACACACCGTACTGGGTGCCGGCGCCAGCGCCACCGGCCTTGCCGGCGACCTGCTGGGCGACACCGCCAAGGTGACGATCGATACCGACTACTTGGGCGCCCGCGAGCAGGTGCGCGACTTTAACTACGAGCTGCGCCATCGTGGCCGCAAGACCGAGTGCGAGATCGACGCCAACGGCGTGCTGACCGGCACGTCCAAGAAGGTCTACCGCGGCACCATCGACCTTGTGCACGGCTGCAAGGGCGCCGTCGGCACCGAGCGCGAGACCGTACTGCTCGCCAACAAGGGCGTCGACAACAAGACCGTCCCCGTCATCCTGTGCGACGAGGACGACGTCGCCGGCAACCACGGCGCCACCATCGGCCACGTCCGCGACGAGCAGCTGTTCTACCTCGCCTGCCGCGGCCTTGACCAAAACGCCGCCGAGGATCTGTTCATCCGTGCCAAGCTGGAGGACGCCGCGCTTTCCGCCACCGATGAGCGCACCCGCGCCGCCGTCGTCCGCCTGGGCAACAACCTGATCGATAACTTTGAAGAGGAGCTCGCATGATCGACACCGAGCACGTTAAATGCGATACCTGCACCGCACCGGAGCCTATGGTGCTCGACGCCAGCGACGAGGCTTCGCGCGGCTGGCCTACCGTGGACATCGAGACCAACCCCTACAAGGGCCAGTTCCCGTTGTTCCAGCAGCACCCCGAGATCGCCTTCCTCGATAGCGCCGCCACCGCGCAGCGCCCCGCCTGCGTGCTCGACGCCGAGCGCGACTTCTACCAGCGCATGAACGCTAACCCGCTGCGCGGCCTGTACTCGCTGTCCGTCGAGGCCACCGACGCTATCGCGAAGGTTCGCCAGCAGATCGCCGACCTCATCGGCGCCTCCCAGGCTAACGAGGTCGTCTTCACCCGCAACACGAGCGAGTCGCTCAACCTGGTCGCCAAGAGCTTTGCGCCTACGGTGCTCGAGCCCGACGACGAGGTCGTCATCACCATCATGGAGCACCACTCCAACCTGATCCCGTGGCAGCAGGTCTGCCGCGAGACCGGCGCCAAGCTCGTCTACCTCTACCCTACCAAGACCGGCCAGCTCACCACCGAGGAAGTTCTTGCCAAGGTAGGTCCCAAGACAAAGATCCTGGCCGTGGGTCAGGTCTCCAACGTGCTGGGCGTCGAGAACCCGGTCAAGAACCTCGGCAAGCTCGTGCACAAGTACGGCGGCTACCTGGTCGTCGACGGCGCGCAATCGCTGCCGCACATGCCGGTTAACGTGGCCGACCTGGGTGCCGACTTCTTTGCCTTTAGCGCGCACAAGGCCATGGGTCCCATGGGCATCGGCGTGCTGTGGGGCAAGATGGACCTGCTCAACGCCATGCCGCCCATGCTCACCGGCGGCGAGATGATCGACTCTGTCACCGAGCAGGACGCCGTCTGGGCGCCCGTCCCCGAGAAGTTCGAGGCCGGCACGCAGGACGCCGCCGGCATCTTCGCCACGGGTGCAGCCCTCGACTACCTGGTCAACACGGTGGGCTACGAGAATATCCAGGCCCGCGAGCAGGCACTCGTCCACTACCTGATGGGCGAACTCATGCAGCTCGACTTTGTCCAGATCATCGGTTCCATCTACTGGGACAACCACCACGGCGTCGTGAGCTTTAACGTTAAGGGCATCCACCCGCACGACGTCGCGAGCATCATGGACATGGACGGTGTGTGCATCCGCGCCGGCCACCATTGCGCACAGCCGCTGCTCACCTGGCTGGGCGTCGAGAACCTCGCCTGCTGTCGCGCCAGCGTGGCCTTCTATAACGACAAGGCCGATATCGACAAGTTCATCGCCGGCCTGCATCATGTTTGGAGCACGTTCAATGGGTAATCTGTACACCTCCACCACGTTTATGGAGCACAACTCGCACCCCGACTACAAGTACGAGATGGACGCTCCCACGCATGAGCACGACGGCATCAACCCCAGCTGCGGCGACGAGCTCACCTTGCAGCTGCGTGTCGAGAACGGTGTGATCGAGGAGGCAGCCTTTACCGGTCATGGCTGCGCCATCAGCCAGGCCAGCGCCGACATCATGGCCGACCTCATCACCGGCGAGACGGTCGAGGAGGCACGCCGTCTGGCCGAGCTCTTCCTTGCCATGATCCGCGGCGAACAGCTTTCCGAGGAGGACCTGGAAGACCTGGACGAGGCCGCCCAGCTCCAGGACATCTCGCACATGCCCGCCCGCGTCAAGTGCGCCGAGCTCGCCTGGCGCACCCTCGACGGCATGCTCACGGGACAAAATAATCAGTAGTATTTGTCCCAAATCTTAAGTATTTTGTTGGCCGAATCGCTTGACATGAGCGGTTCGGCCATTTTCTATTCCGAGCCCTCGGCCTGAGCCTTCACCTGCGCATAAGCGCGCACAATACGAGAGACGGTGCTCTTGCTGATTCCCGTATACCGTTCGATCTCGCGCACCGTGTAGCCGCAATCGTGCAGGGCGAAAATGATTTCGTCTCGCCGCGAGGGCGCAACGGTCTTGAGCTCATTAAGCGGAACGCCCAGCCTCCTGGCCATCTTGTCGGCAAACGCATGCCGCTCCCACTCGGTCTCATCCATATCGTGAATCACGGGATCGGAACCATCGGGCGTCTTGAGTGAGTAGTCGATAAAGCCCCCTGCCGATCCAAAGAGTTCGAGCACCGTGGACGGATCCGAAAAGCCCTTCGCTACATCGCCGTCATACATCCGCAGATACTCGGCAAAGCTGCTCCACGGATAGCGCTCGATCAGGGCGATGCCCGCCTCCTGCGGATTAGCATGAACATAGCGAATAGCGGCCATCAGATAACGGTCGGTATCGAGCGAACGCCGGTCAAAACGGTTCTGGAACAGATGGCCCGTGCGCCCGGTGCGCTTATTGAACCGCCGCGCGTACGTCAAAAGCAGCCGGTGCATCGCCGCGCTCATCCTGTCCTCGTAATCCGCAAGCACCAGATGCACGTGATTGCCCATAAGGCACCAAGCGATAACTGTCACGCCCGCCTCCCGGCAGCAGTCGCGCATCAGTTCCAAAAACTCCCACCGGTCTTCATCGCCCTCAAAGATGAGCTGCTTGCCCGTACCGCGGGCACAGACATGGTAAAAGCCGGTAACCGTTCTCCAAACGCGCTGCATGGCGCTCCCTTCGCCGGGATCTGCTTGTCATCCAATACAGCACGATTGAAGCGTGCCATCAAAACATTCACGCAAAACGATACGCTCGCGCGGCCAAAGGCGGTAAACGGGCGGCGAACGGCGTCATTGCAACAGGTCAACCCCTGCAACGCCTACAAGAGCTGACCAAAAGCTTGCCCAGGACTGACCCCCTATACGGAAGTTCACGACCACAGAACATCGAGTTAAACCGTTTCAATTAAAACTTCCGGGCTTCTCGCTACGAAAACTGAGCCGTTCGCCGAATATTCCGTGCATTTCGCGGTATTATAGGGGCTGCATGTCATGTCCCTTTCGAAGGGTCGCCCGGCAATCGCCAGCCACGACCCCCAGACGGGACGCCAACACGATAGAGAGGAGAGGCATGCAGTACTCACAGGAAGTGGAGAACATGTGCCCCGTTGCCAAGGGTGCATACCACGGCCCCGCACCCATCCCCGAGGAGGGCAAGTGGGTCCAGGCTAAGGAGATTTCCGACATCTCCGGTCTTACGCACGGTGTGGGTTGGTGCGCACCTCAGCAGGGCGCCTGCAAGCTCACGCTGAACGTCAAGGACGGCATCATCGAGGAGGCCCTCGTTGAGACCATCGGCTGCTCGGGCATGACCCACTCTGCCGCCATGGCTTCCGAGATCCTTCCCGGTAAGACCATCCTCGAGGCCCTCAACACCGACCTCGTCTGCGACGCCATCAACGTTGCTATGCGCGAGATCTTCCTGCAGATCGTTTACGGCCGCAGCCAGACCGCGTTCTCCGAGGGCGGCCTGCCCGTGGGCGCCTCCCTCGACGACCTTGGCAAGGGCCTTCGCTCTCAGGTCGGCACCATGTTCGGCACCAAGGCCAAGGGCGCTCGTTACCTCGAGCTCGCTCAGGGCTACGTCACCCGTATGGCTCTCAACGACAAGAACGAGATCATCGCATTCGAGTTCCTGAACCTCGGCAAGTTCACCGACGCCGTCAAGGCCGGCAAGACCCCCGAGGAGGCCATCGCTGGCGCTATGGGCCACTATGGTCAGTGGGAGAACGCTGCCAAGTACATCGACCCGCGCACCGACGAGGAGACTCACTCCGTCGCCAGCGTGTTCCCGGTTCACGAGTAGAAAGGGAGGGAAATAACTATGACTGTTACGTTCGAAGGTTACGAGCGCCGCGCTGACAAGATCAACAAGTGCCTCGCCGACAACGGCATCGCCTCCCTCGAGGAAGCTCTGCAGATCTGCACCGACAAGGGCTTCAACCCGCGTGAGATCGTCAACAACACCCAGTCCATCGCCTTCCAGAACGCCGAGTGGGCCTACACCCTCGGCTGCGCTCTCGCTGTCAAGCGTGGCGCCAAGACCGCTTCTGAGGCTGCCGCCATCATCGGCGAGGGCATCCAGGCCTTCACCGTTCCCGGCTCCGTCGCCGAGGACCGCAAGGTCGGTCTGGGCCATGGCAACCTGGGCGCTATGCTGCTCTCCGACGACACCGAGTGCTTCGCCTTCCTGGCCGGTCACGAGTCCTTCGCTGCTGCTGAGGGCGCTATCGGCCTGGCTCTGAACGCCAACAAGGCTCGCAAGAAGCCGCTGCGCGTTATCCTCAATGGTCTGGGCAAGGACGCCGCCCAGATCATCGCCCGCATCAACGGCTTCACCTATGTGAAGACCCAGTTCGACTACTACACGGGCGAGCTCAAGGTCGTCGAGACCATCCCCTACTCCGATGGTCCCCGCGCTGCCGTTAACTGCTACGGCTCCGACGACGTCCGCGAGGGCGTTGCCATCATGTGGCACGAGAACGTCGATATCTCGATCACCGGTAACTCCACCAACCCCACGCGCTTCCAGCATCCCGTCGCTGGCACCTACAAGAAGGAGCGCATCGAGGCTGGCAAGAAGTACTTCTCCGTCGCTTCTGGTGGCGGCACTGGCCGCACCCTGCACCCGGACAACATGGCCGCCGGCCCTGCCTCTTACGGCATGACCGACACCATGGGCCGTATGCACTCCGACGCCCAGTTCGCCGGTTCTTCCTCCGTTCCTGCACACGTTGAGATGATGGGTCTCATCGGCATGGGCAACAACCCCATGGTCGGTGCCACCGTCGCCTGCGCTGTCGCCGTCGAGGAGGCCCTCAAGGCCTAATCGCGCCCGCGCGATGCTCATATAGTTGAGCTTTGGAGCCGCTACCTTTCGGGGTAGCGGCTCTTTTTGTTTGCGCTGTCGCAGGGTAGCTAATGCCAATATATCAGTTGGGGCGAAATACGAGATGTGATGAGACAAAGCGTCAGAACGTCCATGACGCCCACCTGCCATATTTGCCCTTTACCGATTTGCCGAGTCTTTGCGGCCCCATTGCCGATCACCCGTGCGACAATGCGCCGAACGAGAAAGGAATCCGATGGAATCGACTGATGTACTGGTAATTGGATCTGGCATTGCGGGCCTTTGCGCCGCCATCGAAGCGGCACGCACGGGTGCAACCGTCACTGTGGCAAGCGCCGGCAAGACTATGAGTGGATCGAGCTTCTTCCCCGGAACCTGGGGCTTAGGGCTTATCGGACCCGTTAACGAAGACGACGAACAAGACCTCATCGACACCATTCAGACCGTTGGTGGCGGCGTCGCCGACCCCGAGCTTGTCCAGACGTTTGTCCACAGCATTCCCCAGGCAATTGAATGGCTTGAGCAAGACCTGGGCGTTGAGCTCCAGCGTCCGCAAAGCGCTGAGAGCGCTCAGCAAAAGCAATTTATCCCCTGCTTTGACCACAAGACGCGCATGTGGCGCGGCCTCACCCGCAAGCCCCTTGAGGACGCTCTGACGACCCGGATCGAGTCACTCGGCATTCGCCTGCTCCCCCGCCATGAGCTTATCGACCTTGTTGAGGACACGGACGGAAAGATTGTCGGCGCCACGCTCTACGACCGCGCAAACGAGCATCTCATGTCTCTGGCAGCTAAAGCCACTATCATTGCTGCGGGCGGCACGGGTGGCCTGTTCGAGCGCAGCCTCACTTCCGCCGACGTGCTCAGCTCATCACAGGCCATCGCGCTGACGCACGGTGCGTCCCTTACTAATATAGAGTTCATGCAGATGATGCCCGGCTTTATCGAGCCCAAGCGCAACCTTGTCTTTAACGAGAAAACCTGGCGTTACGTCACATTTGACCAACCGGTCGATATTGCCGACGGCAAGCTGGACGATCTGCTTGAGCAGCGCTCCGGATATGGTCCTTTCACCTCGCGCTTGGCCTCCCGCGCCATCGACCTCATCATAGATCAGGCAGGTGTTGAGGGCCTGGCGCTCCACTACGACTTCCCCCGCGAGGACGTCCCCGAGTTTGTGCAGAACTTTGCCACCTGGCTACAGGACGAGCACGGAATCGCGCCGACCGACAAGATGCGCGTGGCGATGTATGCCCACGCCGCTAACGGCGGTATCAAGATCGACAAGACCGCATATACGGGCGTTGAGGGCCTCTACGCCTGTGGCGAGGCAACAGGCGGCATGCACGGCGCCGACCGCATTGGCGGCTTGTCGAGTGCCAACGGCATCGTATTCGGGCGCATCGCGGGCGCATCGGCAGCCCAGGCAGCACAGAATGCACCTGAGGCAGCCCTGAAGGCGGATATCGCCCTCCCCCAGTACGGCATTGCCACAACAGACGCCGAGCGCCTGACACACGGCCTTAAGCACACGATGAGTACCTATTGCATGATTAACAGGACCGAGACGGGCCTATCAAAGGCACTACACGAGCTTGAGGGCTTGAAGACGGAGGCAACGACCTTAAGCACACAGAAAGTCCAGGACAGCGAAGTCGCAGCCCTCACCCGCCTGCAATCGCAGATTCAACTAGCACAGGAAATGGTCAAAGCCATGCGCGCACGGACCGAAAGCCTCGGATCGCACTATCGATCGAATTAAACTGGACACCTATCTAAAGCAGGGCACAACTAATCGATATCTATGGGCCCCGTGAGCTCGAAGTGGCACGGGGCCGATTCGTGTCCGTACGGCAGCGTATCCTTATTCTGAATACGGAGCGGGCAAAGCTCGCATAGACAATAGGCCAGCGAGGAGGAGATATGGACAGTAGAGATATCGAGAAGTGGCGTGTCGAACTTGATAGCTACGCCAATGTAGAAGACGGCGTTGAGTATTGGCTCGCACGAGATTTAATGGAACCCATGGGGTACACGCGATGGGAAAACTTCGCCGAAGTTGTTAAGAGGGCAAAAGTCTCGTGCGAAACAAACAAAACTCCAGTTGATTCCCATTTTCGTGACACCACGAAAATGGTAATTGCCGGTGTCGCCGCTCGCGCGGTTAAAGACTACAAACTTACGCGCTATGCATGCTATTTAATCGCCCAGAACGGAGATTCAAACAAGCCAGAGATTGCACTCGCCCAGGCATACTTTGCCGTGCAGACGCGCCGCCAAGAGCTCATAGAGCAGCGCTTCGCAGAGATTCAGCGCTTACAGGCGCGCCACTCGCTATCCGATTCAGAGAAACAGCTCTCGGGTATTGCATTCAAACGCGGCGTGGACTCCAAAGGATTCGCGATCATCAAGTCGAAGGGCGATGAAGCGTTATTCGGCGGCAGAAGCACGGCGGAAATGAAGCAGCAGCTCGGCATACCCAAGAGCGCGGCATTGGCGGACAGGTTAGCCGATGTCCTCATCAAAGCAAAGGACCTTACGAACTCGATGACGGCCTTCAACGCCGAGGAACACGACCTATACGGTCTGGACCATATCAAGCAAGAGCACGTCGAGAACAACGCAAGCGTGCGTGGCAGCCTCATCGACCGCGGAATTGTCCCCGAGAACCTGCCGCCTGCCGAGGATACAAAAAAGCTCGAGCGTCGCGTGAAGGCAGACGAAAAGAAACTCAAGGAAGGTACTGACGGTTTTACCGATCCCCAGGGTAGACTCGATCTGTGAAAGCGGCCGCGCTCTTTCGGGTCCGACCACATGCGAGGTCAACAAAAAAGACGGCCAACTTTCGCTGACCGTCTTAACATACTTTGGTGGCCGTCAGGGGGTCAGCCTGCTGCGCAGGCGGCCGCTGCGGCGCTTCGCGCCTTGCGCGCTGCGCTGGCAAATGCTCGCGCATTTCCTCAGCAACGCGCCCTTACGGGTTCGACCCCATGTACTGTTAACAAAAAAAGACGGCCAACTTTCGTTGACCGTCTAAACATGCTTTGGTGGGCCGTCAGGGGGTCGAACCCTGGACCTTGGGATTAAGAGTCCCCTGCTCTACCAACTGAGCTAACGACCCAAAGCTAAAGTCCGTTGTGGCGGACTTTAGAGGAGATATCGTGTGGTGGGCCGTCAGGGGGTCGAACCCTGGACCTTGGGATTAAGAGTCCCCTGCTCTACCAACTGAGCTAACGACCCGATATCAACACGAAGCAAGAACTGGGGTGGGTAAAGGGACTCGAACCCTCGACCTACGGGACCACAACCCGTCGCTCTAGCCAACTGAGCTACACCCACCGTGTCCTGTGCGCTTCGCGCTCGACTATTATTGCAAGGAACGCCACGCGATGCAAGCCCCAATTTTCAAGAATTTTGAAAAGAGTTTTTCGGATCCATTTCGAGCATTTCCCACCGGTTTCATAGGAGTAAACTTGCCCCACTGCAAATCCTCGAAAGGACCGGCATGAAAGAACTCTCCAACCGCACGGCAAGATTTACCGATTCGGTCATCCGCCGCATGACACGCATCTCCAATAAGTATGGCGCCGTCAATCTCTCGCAGGGCTTCCCCGACTTCGATCCCCCGGCGCAGCTGCTCAACAGCCTGAGCGCCATCGCCAGCGACCCAAAGCCGCTCTACCACCAGTACTCCGTCACCTGGGGCTCTCAGGCCATGCGCGAGGCGCTCGCCGCCAAACAGGAGCACTTTATGGGCATGCCGGTCGACCCCAACCAGAATATCGTGGTCACCTGCGGCTCCACCGAAGCCATGATGGCCGCCATGATGACGGTCACGAACCCCGGCGACAAGGTGATGATCTTCTCGCCGTTCTACGAGAACTACGGCGCCGACACGATCCTTTCGGGTGCCGAGCCCATCTACGTGCCGCTCAACCCGCCCACATTCGATTTTGACCGAGAGACGCTCGAGGCAGCCTTCCGCGACAACGATCCCAAGGCCATCGTCCTGTGCAACCCTTCCAACCCCTGCGGCAAGGTCTTTACGCGCGAGGAGCTCACCTTTATCGCCGACCTCTGCAAAAAGTACGACGCCTACTGCATCACCGACGAGGTCTACGAGCACATCGTCTACGCGCCCCACGAGCACGTGTACATGGCCACGCTGCCCGGCATGTTTGAGCGCACCATCAGCTGCAGCTCGCTGTCCAAGACCTACTCCATCACCGGCTGGCGCCTGGGCTACACCATCGCTCCTGCCGAAATCACCGAGCGCATCAAGAAGGTCCACGACTTCCTCACCGTAGGCGCCGCCGCTCCCCTGCAAGAGGCCGTCGTTACCGCCCTCAATTTCGACGATAGCTATTACCGGGAGGTCCTCGACCTCTACACCGCCAAGCGCGACCTATTCTGTCAGGGACTCGACAGCATCGGCCTCACGCACAACGTGCCGCAGGGCGCCTACTACGTGATGATGGATATCTCGGAGTTTGGCTATGACAGCGACCTCGACTTCTGCGAGGATTTGGCCTCCAAGGTGGGCGTGGGCGCCGTTCCGGGCTCGAGCTTCTTCCGCGAGCCCGTCAACCACCTCATCCGCTTCCACTTTGCCAAGCGAGACGAAACGCTCAACGCTGCGCTGGAGAACCTCAAGTCTCTGCGTGATAAAATCGAGCCGCGCGGGTAAGGACGGTCAGTAACTAAAGGCACTAAAGAAACCTCGTGAACCCGTTGGGCCACGAGGTTTCTTTTTATAGCGACCTCATTTATTTTTTAGAGCGCTATACTTTAGTCACGGAGCAACTCGTCCCAGAGAGGAATACTATGGCAGAGCAGCAGCTTATCGGAGCGCTCGAGGCCGGCGGCACCAAGATGGTCTGCGCCACGGGCTATGCAGACGGCACGGTCCTGGAACGCGAGCAGATTGCGACCACGACCCCGCAGGAGACCGTTGAGGCCGTCAACGCATGGTTTGCCGACAAGGGCATCGCCGCGCTGGGCATCGGCGCCTTTGGCCCCACCGCAGTCAACCCTGCCTCGCCCCAATACGGCAAGATCCTGGAGACGCCCAAAACGGCATGGCACTACTTTGACCTGCTGGGCACCATCCAAAACGAGCTCAATATTCCCTGCGGCTACGACACCGACGTCAACGTCGCCTGCCTGGGCGAGGTCACCTTTGGTTGCGCCCAGGGCCTCACTGACGTGGTGTATCTGACCATCGGTACCGGCGTGGGCGCCGGCGTGCTCTCGGGCGGTAAGCTCGTGCACGGCATGATGCATCCCGAGGCCGGCCACATCCTGGTCACGCGCGACCCGCGCGACACCATTGGCGAGCACAGCGGCTGCCCCTTCCACGACAACTGCCTCGAGGGCCTCATCGCCGGTCCCGGCGTCAAAAAGCGCTGGGGTGGCAAGAGCGCCGGAGAGATGGCCGATGACCCGGAGGCCATGGACCTTCTTGCCGGCTATCTGGCGCAGGCGCTCATGACCTACATCCTGTGCTACGCACCGCAGAAGATCGTCATCGGTGGCGGCGTGGCCGACCACACCCCCATCGTGCCGCTCGCGCGCAAGAAGTGCGCCGAGATGCTCAACGGCTACATCGTCACGCCCGAGATGGCCGACATCGATAGCTATATCGTCAACAACAGCCTCGAGGGCAAACAGGGCATTATGGGCTGCTTGGCCCTGGGCGCACAGGCGCTTCAGTAACAGACGCACCCGCAGGGCGTGGCGCGCACGGCAAATCCGACCTACGGAACAACGCCATCACGCCTCATATAAGCCCTCAAATAAAAAAGGTCGCCTAGGACCAAACAATACGTCCTAGGCGGCTTTTTTGGCGCACATCAGCGACCGTAAGAGATATCGGAGCACAACACCCGTTGCCGCTCCACAGCAGTCGATCATCACATCGGTGATCATGCCGGCACGTCCCGGCACAAAGAGTTGAATCGTCTCGTCGATGGAGGGAACGAGCAGCAGGAACACCGCCGTGGGCAGCAGCACGTCAAAGGTGCGCCGCCCCTCATAATCAAAGGCATGCGTTGCCAGGATGCCGAGCACCATATACTCGGTAAAATGCGCGCACTTGCGAACAACAAAGTTGGTCACCCATGCATATGGAAGTCCCACGCCGTGCAGGAAGCCGCGGATAGCTTCCATGACCGTTAGGCTCAGCGAGCCCGACCCCGAGCCGGGAACCAGCGAATTGCCCCAGATCAAGAGCGCCATCAGGCAGGTCACAACCGCCCATTTTCGATTGATCTTAACCATGCAGAAGTTATGCCTCCGCGCGGAGCGGGGCGAAGCTGGCGGTACCGCCCTCGATAACGCTCAGATAGGCACGGCCCGTACGCTTGGCGGTAGAGGACTGCAGGCGCTCGATCTCTTCCTCGAGGATCTGATTGACGCGCTCGTGACGACGATTTTCCATAATGCCGGCGGCAATAGCCTCGGCCCGCTCGATGCCCTCGCGCGAGATACGGGCGGTATCCTCGGGGAACACAGCGCTGTGACGGCCGACATAGGCGGGGGCAGCAGGCTGAGGGGCAGTGACGGGAGCGGGGGCTGCAACAGGAGCAGGCCCGTCAATCTCATCCAGAATCGCGGTGGCGGCGGCCCACATGTCCTCGTGGCCCGAGTAATCGGCCATGGGGACATCAACCTCGAGCGAAGCGTCCGGAAGGTCGCCGGTGTCGATGCGATCTTGGGCATCAATCGATGCGGTGATGGCTGCAGGCTCATCGAGGTCATCGAGATCGATGTCCGCGACACCGGAGATGATAGGCATGCTGGCGAGGTTTGCGTTGTACGGCGCAGCCTCAGCCGCCTGCTGCTGGGCAGGAGCGCCCCAAAGCGAGCTTTCGGCGGCGCGGCGGGCGGCAACGGCCTCCTCGTCCGCGGTCATGGCTTCATCAACGTACGAATTATCGGCAGAAGCGTTCGCGTCCGCCGAGGTAGCGCTGCAGGCGTTATTGGCTGCCGCGTTGGCAACGAGTGCCACGAAAGCCGCCGTGCTGCCCGCAGGGGCGGCCTGGGAGCCCGACACGGCGCGTGCCGCGGCGGCGATGTCATCGCGATTGAAGGAGCCGGTCTGCCCGCCGTTGGTGAGCTCGTCGATGGCGACTTGATAGACGTCGCGCGAGCGCGCAGGGTCGCAGCTCACCGGCGAATCGTCGTCGAGCATACTGTCGATCATGGACCAAGCCTCGTCCTCGTCCATAGCATCTGCGGCTCGAGCGATGGTAGGAACACCATCATCGGCATGACGGCGCTGGAACGCACCGGTCAGGCCGGAAAGGAATGCCGAGGTAGACTGCTCCGACTGAGCCTGAGAAGCAGAAGCCGCAGCGTATGGAGTCGCATCCTGCTGCTGAGCTGGAATCGAGGCGGTCTTGAACTCGCTTTGATGCTGATTGAGATTGGCGGCACCGCCCATGGCATCGAGCTGGAACAGACGCTCTTCACGCTGCGCACGGTACTCGGAGATGCCCAGCGAGGCGGCATAGATACCCACGCCTGCCACCGCGCCCACGGCGAAGGGAACCGCACCAGCCACGACCGTCTCGTTCACCGACGAAAACGGCAGCGTCGCGGCATACATAACCACGGGAGCGGCAAGGCCGATCCCGCACGAAAGTCCGGCAAGGACTGCTCGTTGTGTTGCATCAGAAGAAGCCATGAGCTCTCCCCATCTTCCAGCACCCAAATCGCATCATTCAGTTGGCTGCGCGAGAGAAGATGAAGCGGGGCTATGCCCCAAAGCAACGGTATATGGTTCGTTTCATCTGCGTTTTCCGTCGCGAAGCTTAAAAGCTATTATGCGAAACCGCCCTGCCGATTGCAAGCGACGATGTCGGATTGAAACGGGAAACCTGCTGCTCGTCGGTCTTACGGTCAAAAATAAGCGCGGAGCGGCGCTATGGAAAAGGGCCGAGGCTCAAAGCCCCGACCCTTTATCGCATTGATGACTATCGCTGCGCGTGGATGACAACCTAGAACGTCTGCTCGTAATCGCTGTGTTTTTTGGCCGAACGCACCAGGAACTCCTGGTTGGTGTTGGTGCCCTTAAGACCCTTGATAAACGATGCGGCTGCGCGCTCGGTGTTGTTCATGCCAGCAAGAATGCGACGCAGACCAAAGACAAACGGGCGCATCTGCTCGTCGACCAACAGGTCCTCGTTACGTGTACCGGAGGCAACGGGGTCGATAGCCGGGAAGATGCGGCGGTCGGCCAGTTCGCGGTCGAGCTTAAGCTCCATGTTGCCGGTGCCCTTGAACTCCTCAAAGATGACCTCGTCCATCTTGGAACCGGTGTCGATAAGGGCAGAGGCCAGGATGGTGAGCGAGCCACCGTTCTCGATATTGCGGGCTGCACCCAGGAAGCGTTTGGGCGGATACAGTGCCGCCGAATCGACGCCGCCCGAAAGGATGCGGCCCGAGGCGGGCGCCGCCAAGTTGTAGGCGCGGGCGAGGCGCGTGATGGAGTCGAGCACCACCACGACGTCGCCACCCAGCTCTACGATGCGCTTGGCGCGCTCGATGACGAGCTCTGCCACGCGGGTGTGGTTGTCGGCAGGCATATCGAAGGTCGACGCTACAACCTCACCCTTGATGGAACGCTGCATATCGGTGACCTCTTCGGGGCGCTCGTCGACGAGCAGGCAGATGAGGTGCACCTCGGGGTTGTTAATCGAGATAGACTGGCAGATCTTCTTGAGGATCGTGGTCTTGCCGGCCTTGGGTGGGGACACGATCAGGCCACGCTGACCCTTGCCGATCGGCGACACGATGTCGATGGCGCGACCGGTAATAGAGTCCTTGCCGTGCTCCATGCGCAGCGGCTCGTTGGGATAGACCGGGGTGAGGTCGCCGAACTTGGGACGGTTGCGAATCTGCTCGGGGTCAAGACCGTTGACGGTCGTGATTTTGGCGAGGCCGGCGCGCTTGTCGCCGCCGCGCGAAGGACGCAGCGAGCCCTCGATGACGTCGCCCGTGCGCAGGCGCGCGGAGCGAATGAGGTAGGCAGGCACGAAGGCGTCGTCGTTGGACTTCATGTAGCCATGGGCGTGGATGATGCCGGAGCTGTCCGGGCGAATCTGCAGAATGCCCTTGATGTCGCGGAAGCCCTCGGCCTTCGCGGCAGTGGTGTAGATCTCCTCGACGAGCTCGGCCTTCTTCTTGCCCGTCGTCTCGATCTCAAACTCCTTGGCCTTTTCGCGCAGTTCGGCGACCTTCATGGCAGCGAGCTCCTCGCGCGAAAGCGTGGGCTCGGTGGGAGCGGCATTACGCTCCTTGTTGCGTTGCTTGCGATCGCGCTGGCGGTTGCGACGGTCGTTGTTGCGCACGTCCTTGCGCTCGTTGCGCTCCTCGTTGCGCTTGTGCTGGCGACGGTTGGGGCGAGTGCCGTCTTCGCCCTCGGCGGGGGCGGCACCATCGGTTGCGGCGGTGTCAACATTGGCCACAGCGGCGTCATTGGCCTCGGCGCCGGAATCGACCTGTGCTTCGACATCAGCCTGCTGCTCGGCGGCCTTGGCCTTAACGGACTTCTTGCGACCGCGCTTGGGCTTCTCGGATGCAGGCTGTTCGACGTCCTGGGGCTCGACGGCATCAGTCGATGCATCGGCGGTCGTCTCGGCGGAATCCTCGGACGCACCCTTCTTGGCAGCCTTAGCCTTGGACGTGCGCTTAGCAGCAGTGCGACTGCTGCGACCGGGACGGACGTCGGCGGGCTCGGCATCGGCAGAAACGGCCTCGGAAGTCGTAGCATCCTGGACGGGTACATCGGCAGCAGTTGAGGACTTGGCGGTCACCGCAGCATCCCGAGCGGCGGCGGCTGCGGCTGCGGCCTTCTCGGCCTCGACAAAGGCCTTGGGCTTGCGACCGCGACGGTGCGGGCGCAAAGCCGGATCGACAACGGGAACTTCGTTGGCCTCGACAGGCGCAGCGGGCTCAACAGGCGATGTGCCCTCCCCTGCCGCGGAACGGACCGAAGCCTCAGTGAGCTCGGGGGCTACCTGTTCCGCAACCTGCTCGGCCTTAGCAGCCGTGCGGCGGCGTGTGCGCGGTGCCGGCTTCTCGGTCGGCAGGTCGGCGGCAGGAGTCTCGATGGCGGCAGGCGTCTCGGGCACAGACGGAGCTGCAAGCTCGGTCAGAGCCGCGGCCTCGCGCTCGGCAGCACGACGGCGGGCGCGCACCACCTGGGCCTCGCTAATCTGCGCCAAAGCACGTGCCTGCGCGACCTCATCGGAAATCGGCGCCGAGGAGTCAGCCGCAACGGTGCGCTTGGCGCGCGTCGTGCGCGTGGTACGGCGCTTGGACTTGGTGACCTCCTCGCCGTCAGCGGCAGGCTTGGCCGTACGGCGCGTGCGCTTGGGCTTTGCCGGAGCAGCCTCCTCAACAGTTGCAGGCGCAGGTGTCGAAGCAGCCTTAGGCGTCTCAGGAGCCGAGGCTTGCGCGGGCGTCGCGACCTGGTCCGACGCAACAGGTGCAGCGGGAGCGGCCTGCGTCGTCGTTATTTCATTTTCTTGCTGTTGATCAGACACAGTGTTTGCTCAACTTTCTTTTCAAGCCCTGTGATCACATGCTCCCTGCATAA
>CAKUGX010000023.1 GCA_934654765.1 uncultured Collinsella sp.
GATAATAAACCCGGCGCGCCGCGGGGCACCCGGGGACCTACCGGGGATTGCTATGACGTACGTTGGCTGATTTGGTTTGGAATGGGAGGTTTGCGGAGGGTGATGGGCTGTTTCGTTACTGGGTTTAGAAATCTTCGCTCGTTCGTTTCAGCCCGCGTCATCGCGTGCTAGACGGCCAGCTCGCCTGATTCACCCATAAGCCATCGTGCCAGGTCGACGACCTTGATGCCATCCCAATCAGTCGTTTCGTGCCCTGTTCGGGCGATGACGCACTTGGGATAGGCGTCTCGAATCCGTCGCAGCGGATCAAGCTCACGCTCAAGCGTCGCTTCTTGGGAAATGTCGTCACTCACCTGGATATAGACACGGCGGTCACGCCTGATGGCGACAAAGTCTACTTCCTTTTGGTAGAGAACGCCCACGTAGACTTCCCATCCGCGGCGCATAAGCTCGATTGCCACCATATTCTCGTAAACATGGCCAAAATCGAGCTTTTTCGTGCCAAGCGCGGCGTAGCGAAACGAATGGTCGGCCAGGTAGTATTTATCTCCCGTCGACAGGTATTTCTTTCCTGAGACGTCAAAGCGACGAAACCGGTAGAACGCAAACGCATTACACAGGTAGTCGATATACACAGTCAGCGTCTTGTCACTTATCTTAAGGTTCGCTCGTGACAGCTCGGCCGCCATCCTCTTGAGAGAAGAGATGTTTCCGACGTTATCCATCAGGAACTCGCAGGAACGTTTAAGCTGCTCCGCATTACGTATACGATATTTTTGTCTGATGTCGCGCAGGATAAGAGTCTCAAGCACATCCGAGATGTATGAGAAACGCATCCTTTCGTCCTGGTAGATATAGGAACCCGGCATTCCTCCCTCGCGGACATAGCGAGCAAGGGCCTCGGCTGGAGAAGTGATCTCGTGATACGCCGAGAACTCCGCAAGTGAAAACGGAAAGACCTCGATCTCCACCGTTCTTCCCGTGAACAACGTCGAGAGGTCGCTTGAGAGAAGAAAGGCATTCGACCCCGTGATGTAAATGTCATATTTCTCTGACGCATGAAGACTGTTGATAGCCCGCTCGAACCCTTCACACATCTGGACCTCGTCGATCATGACGATATTCCGGCAACCCTCAATATAGTGCTTTTCAACATATGTATGCAGCGCATGGTATTCCGCCAACGGCTCGAACTCAAGTAGATTGAAGTTGACGTGTATGACGTTGGCCGAGGGGTCGTTTGAACGAAGTTGGCTGGCAAACGCCTCAAGCAATTTCGATTTTCCGCATCGCCTGATTCCGGTGATCACCTTGATATCAGGCGTACCTGCCACCTTGGAAAGCTTGCTCATGTAGAACGGGCGATCGATAAGTTTCATGGCAACCTACTTCGCAAAATTCAAAACCATTAGAAAACGCGAAGTAAAATATATCATCTACTTCGCGTCTTTGAAACATTTTAGATTTTGCGTAATAATTCCGGTCAAGCTATCGCAAGCACGACGCGGGCGAGGTTGTCCCTCCCCCTAATCGACTCTGTGCGGAAGCCCGGGGTGACAGGTTTCCGCCTTGCTCGGCATCCGGGAGCCCCGTTCGAAGTCGGCGTCCTCATCAGCTGCGACAGTCGAACCCGACTCCACGTGCACATCGCCGCCGGCAAGACGACCTTCACCACGAAGATGCAATAGCCGGGGTGCACGGTCCGTGGGCAACCGAGCGAGGAAAATGTCCCATCAACAAAACGAGCGAGGATTCCGTCCCACGTAGAACCCAAATCCAAGCTCCCCAAGGAACAAAATCCTCACTCGACATCCGCATCCTCTTTAGCCTAAGCCATCGCGCAAAGCCCCTTCGGCAGCACACGGTGCAGCCAAGTCACCGCAGGCCGGAGCGGAGGGGCCGAGTTTCCTCCTGAGCGACTCTGCTTGCAGCCGGAGCGAAAGGGGGGAAATCTCGGCCCCTCCGCCCCGGCCGGACAGCTCAACCTACACCGTGTACTGCGGCAGGTCCTGCAGGGCGATGACGTCCATGCCCATGTCGTTGGCGCTGCCGTGACCCTGCTGGTCCTCGCGCACCGCCTCGATGGCGCTCACATACGTGTTGGCCGCGGACATCGCGGTCACGCAGGTCACGCCGCGGCGCACAGCCTCGGTGCGCAGTAGGTAGCCATCGCCGCGCGAACCCGGACCGTACGGTGTGTTGACAATCACCGCAATCTTGCCGTCGGCGATCAGGTCGCCGATGTTGGGGCGCTCGCCGTCGTGCGGACCGCTGATCTTCTCCACGACCTCACAGGTCACGTTGCCGCCACGCAGCACGCGCGCCGTACCCTCGGTGGAGCAGATGTCAAAGCCCAGGTAACGCAGGATGCGCGCGACCGAAAGGATGTGGCGCTTGTCGCGGTCGCACACGCTGATAAACACCTTGCCGCTGCTGGGGTCGGGCAGCTTGTAGTCAATCGCCAGCTGCGTCTTGGCGTATGCCTCGGGATAGCTCTTGGCAATGCCCATGACCTCGCCCGTCGACTTCATCTCGGGCCCCAGGATGACGTCGGCACCCGGGAAACGACCCCAGGGCATGACGGCTTCCTTCATGCAGAACCAGTCCAGCTGACGCTCGTCGCTCGGCAGGCCCAGGCTCGCGATAGAATCGCCTGCCATGATACGCGCCGCGCACTTGGCCAGCGGCACGCCGGTGGCCTTGGAAATAAACGGCACGGTACGGCTGGCACGCGGGTTGGCCTCGATCACGTAAACAGTCTCGCCCTTGATGGCATACTGCACGTTGACCAGGCCACGCACGCCCAGCGCCATCGCGATGCGGCGCGTGGTCTCGCGGAGCTTCGCCTGCAGGCTCTCGCTAAAGCTAAACGGCGGGATGCAGGTCGCGGAGTCGCCGGAGTGAATACCGGCCTCCTCGATATGCTCCAGGATACCGCCGATGTAGACCTCTTCGCCGTCGCACAGGGCGTCGACGTCGGACTCGATCGCACCCTCCAGAAAGCGGTCCAGGTACACCGGGTAGTCGGGGCTAATGCGCGCAGCCTCGGCCATGTAATCGCGCAGATGCTCGGCATCGTAGGCGATCATCATGCCGCGACCGCCCAGCACGTAGCTCGGACGCACCAGCAGCGGGTAGCCGATATGCGCGGCCACGGCCTCGGCCTCCTCAAACGAGGTGGCCTGGCCCGCCGGCGGGTACATGATGCCCAGCTTGTCGAGCAGAGCGGCGAAGCGCTCGCGGTCCTCGGCAAAGTCGATGGCATCGGGCTTGGTGCCCATAATGTTCACGCCGCTCTCCTCGAGCATGCGCGCCAGCTTAAGCGGAGTCTGGCCGCCGAGCGTCACCACGACGCCGTCGGGTCGCTCAACATCGATGACATCCATGACGTCCTCGTAGGTGAGCGGCTCAAAGTACAAGCGGTCCGAGGTGTCGTAGTCGGTCGAAACAGTCTCGGGATTGCAGTTGACCATGATGGTCTCGAAGCCGCGGGCCGCCAGCGCGTAGCTCGCGTGCACGCAGCAGTAATCGAACTCGATACCCTGGCCAATGCGGTTGGGGCCGGCGCCCAGGATCATCGCCTTGGGCTTGTCCGCCGGCGTGGTCTCGTCGGGGGCAACGCACTTTTTGGCGACCGGGCTCGTGCGGTAGATGTTCTCGTACGTCTTGTAGTGGTACTCCGTGGCGCTCGAGAACTCGGCCGCGCAGGTATCGACCGTCTTCATGCTGGGAACCACGCCCAGACCCTTGCGATAGGCGCGCACAAAGCGCTCGTCGGAGCCGGTCAGCGCGGCGATCTCGGCGTCGCTCGTACCGTACTGCTTGAGCAGGCGCATCGCGTCGGCGTCGATATCCTCCACACGCAGGCCGCGGATGCTCTCCTGGACCTGCACCATATCGTTGATACGGTTGAGGTACCACGGATCGATGCCGCAGATAGCATGGATGCGCGCAACGTCCCAGCCGCGGCGCAGGGCCTCGACCACAAAGAAGATGCGATGCTCGGTCGGGGTGGCCACAGCCTGGGCGAGCTCATCGTCGCTCAGCTTATCGGCACCCTCTTTGCCACCGGCGCAAATGCCCTGGTGGCCGTCCTCCAGCGAGCGCATAGCCTTGCCAAAGGCCTCCTCAAAGGTGCGGCCGATTGCCATGATCTCGCCCACGGCCTTCATGCGCGTGGTGAGCGTGGGGTCGGTGCCCTTGAACTTCTCGAAGGCAAAGCGCGGCACCTTGACCACGCAGTAGTCGATCGTGGGCTCAAAGCAGGCAGGCGTTGCCTTGGTAATGTCGTTGACGATCTCGTCGAGCGTGTAGCCCACGGCCAGGCGAGCGGCGGCCTTGGCGATGGGAAAGCCCGTGGCCTTGGAGGCCAGTGCGGACGAACGGCTCACGCGCGGGTTCATCTCGATGACGATCAGGCGGCCGGTCTGGGGGTTCACGGCAAACTGCACGTTGGAGCCGCCGGTCTCGACGCCAATCTTCTCCAGAATGGCAAGCGACGCGACACGCATGCGCTGGTACTCAAGGTCACTTAGTGTCTGCGCCGGCGCCACGGTGATGGAGTCGCCGGTGTGCACGCCCATGGGGTCGAGATTCTCGATGGAGCACACGATGATGCCGTTGCCGGCGTGGTCGCGCATGACCTCCATCTCATACTCTTTCCAACCCTCGATGGACTCCTCGACCAGCACCTCATGGGCAGGCGAGAGCTCAAGGCCCTGGCTCACGATGGAGACGAGCTCCTCGTGGGTATGCGCGATGCCGCCGCCGGCGCCACCGAGGGTAAAGCTCGGGCGCAGTACGCAGGGATATCCCACGCGCTCGGCGATAGCCTCGGCGTCGGCCACGCTGTAGGCATAGCCCGAGCGCGCGACCTCTAGGCCGATCTCGGCCATGGCCTCGTTAAAGAGTTTGCGGTCCTCGCCGCGCTCGATAGCGGCCAGGTCGCAGCCGATCATCTCGACGCCGTACTTGTCGAGCGTGCCGTCCTTTGCCAGCTCGACGGCGGCGTTCAGACCGGTCTGGCCGCCCAGCGTGGGCAGCAGCGCGTCCGGGCGCTCCTTCTTGATCACGCGCTCGATAAACTCGGCGGTGATAGGCTCAACATAGGTGCGGTCGGCCAAGCCCGGGTCGGTCATGATGGTCGCCGGATTGGAGTTGACCAGGATGACCTCAAAGCCATCCTCCTTGAGCACCTTGCAGGCCTGGGCGCCGGAGTAGTCGAACTCGCAGGCCTGGCCAATAACGATGGGGCCCGAACCAATAACGAGGATGCGCTTGATGTCAGTACGTTTAGGCATATTTAAAACCTCCTAGAGAGGCTGACTCAATGTTTTGGAAAAGTCAGCGAGGGTGCAGCTGGTGCATCAGGTTGCCGTGATGCGAGGGCGCGCTGGGCTTATGCCCGCGCGTCCGAAGCAGAACGGCAAGATGATGTGCCAGATGCAGCCGCAGCGTCGACCGGTCCGCCGTTCGGTAGAACGGCGGAACCATCGTCGGTCTCAGCGAAATTCCAGCCGGCAAGGCGGTCCTTCGCGGTGTCGATGTCCAGGTAGTTCTCCTCGCCGTCCATGAGTCGCGTAAAGGCGGTAAAGAGATAGTGGGCATCGGTGGGGCCAGGCGAAGCCTCGGGGTGGTACTGGACCGAGAAACACGGGGCGTCGAGCAGCTGGATGCCCTCGGCGGTGCCGTCGTTGAGGTTCACATGTGTCAGGCGAATGCGACCAAAGCGCTCGTTCATCACGACCGGCGCGATGCCGCGACGCACCCAGGCGCGCAGGTCGCCATCGGCCGCATGCTCGGTCTCGCCGCCGGAAAGCTCCGGAATCAGTTTGCCCAGACTGGGGAACAGCAGGCCAAAGCCGTGGTTTTGCGCGGTGATCTCCACGCGACGGCTCACCAGATTCATAACCGGCTGGTTACCGCCACGGTGACCGAATTTAAGCTTTTCCATTTGGGCGCCGCAGGCCAGGCTGATCATCTGGTGGCCAAGGCAGATGCCAAAGACCGGCACCTTGCCGATCAGCTGCTGCACCTGCTCATAGGTCTCCACCACGGCATCGGGATCGCCGGGGCCGTTGGATAAAAAGACGCCGTCGGGATTCATGTCGAGCACCTGCTGGGCGGGCGTATCCCACGGCACGACGGTGAGGTCACAGCCGGCACGGACCAGGCCCTCCAGAATACCGCGCTTCACACCGCAGTCGTAGGCGACCACTTTGTGACGGGCAGGAGCGGCAGGAGCCAGCGCAAAGTCATGCGTGGCAGGCAGGTCGGCGGCCACAAACTCGTGAGGCGCGGGGCAACTTACGGTCTTGACCAGGTTCTCGCCGACCAGCGTAGGCGCGGCGGACAAGCGCTCGGCAAGCTCGTCGACGTCGAAGATCTCGGTCGAGATAATGCCCATCTTGGAACCATTGTCGCGCAGATGGCGCACCAGAGCGCGGGTGTCGACACCCTCGATAGCGACGACGCCGTGAGCGTGCAGGTACTCCGGCACACTGACGGCCGAGCGCCAGTTAGAAGGCGCGGCGCACATGTCGCGAACGATCATGCCGCGCATAGCCGGAGCGCTCGCAGGGCGCACGGCGTCGCCGGGGAAGGCCGACTGGACGTCGGTCTCGTCGATACCGTAGTTGCCGATCTGCGGATAGGTCATGGTTACAATTTGGCCGGCATAACTCGGGTCGGTCATGACCTCAAAGTAGCCCTCGAGCGAGGTGTTGAAGCAGACTTCGCCGGTCGCGGTGCCCTCGGCGCCGCATGCACGTCCATAAAAAATGGTCCCATCCTCAAGATACAGGATGCAGGGACCGCAGGTGCCCTTGCTGGTTTTGGCCAGCATACGCTGGCAAAGCTCGCTGGGCGCGAAGGTGCGGGCGGCAGCGCCCGCGGTATGGTTGTTCGCCATAATTCTCCTTCCCGGTCTCACAGGACCGGCTTAAAGGTGTGTAGTTAGGCCTCGCGGTATTGTAACCGCAAGCATGCCTCATGGCGTTAATTTCATCGAAATGTTTACGAAATGATAATTATGACTTTCTATGCATAATGATTTTTCTGGGACGGGGATTAAAAATCATCCCGCGGGGCTTGTGGCTCACGCGGGATGATGGCGTCTTACTTTTTCTTGTCCTGTTCCAGCAGATCGGACGGTGAGCGATCGGGCTTGCCGCCGCGGAAAATCTCGCGGCCATGCAGACGATGCTCCAGGTCACGTTCGGCCTTTTCCTCGTCAATCTTGGTCTGGCTCACCACCGGGTCCTCGATCAGCGACGAAACCGAGTTCACCTGTTTTTGAATGCGCTCGGCAATGGTGTCGTCCATGCTTACGATGCGCATCTTCCAGTCGATGCTCGTGGCGTTGGATGAGCTCTTGGTCCACACAAACGTCAGAATGGCGCTCTGATGACCCCGCGCGGGGAACATGCCAAAAAAGGAATCGTGCTGAATGTTGCTATCCTCGTCGATATAGGCGTGAACGTTATACACCACGCGGTCAATCTTGTCGTTGAGCAGGGCGTTGGTCGCAAGCGCCGCGGCCTGGATCTGCCCGTTGGACAGCAGCTCGAGCTCATTGGCAGACGACGTGTCCAACACCGTCACCTCAACCGTGCCCGTGCGCTCATCGGCCTCGTCGACAGAAAAATCGAGCGGGAACTGCGTAAAGCCGTTGCCCCATTCGAGTCCACCCTTGAGCGCGGTCGAGACGGTATCCACCGAAACGCTCTCGGACAGGTTGGCGGTATTCAGACGGCGCATCACGCCGTAGCCAATCTGCATGCCCACGATCAGCACCAGAATACCGATGACCACGGCCATCGCGGTCTTCGTAATGGTATGGCTCACCTGCGAGCCCGAAGGATCGTCCTCGGACAGCGGGTCGATATGTTTTGCCTGACTCGCGCGATCCTCGCTGCGCAGCCGCGCCAGCGCCGCCTTGTCGCCGCGCTTGACCGCCGCCTCTTTCTCGCGCATGCGCTCGGTACGCTTTTTGGCGAGCGTAGGATCCAAGACGCCGGATGCGTCGATTTCGGAGAATAACTCCGTCACTTCTTCCGGAGTCAAAGGGTTCTTATCAGCCATAAACTTCCTGTCATATCAATCAGTCGAGCTCGTGCGCACGCGCACCTTCGAACTGCATTCGATAGTAACGGGCATAGGTGCCGCCACGAGCGAGAAGCTCCTCGTGCGTGCCACGTTCCACAACGCGACCATGCTCAACGGTCGCAATCTCGTCGGCATGCTTAATGGTCGACAGACGATGGGCGATGATGATCGTAGTGCGGCCGCGCGCCAGCTCCTCAAGCGACTCCTGCACCGCCTCCTCGCTCTCATTATCCAAAGCGCTCGTCGCCTCATCCAAGATAAGGATCTTGGGGTTCTTGAGAAACACGCGCGCGATGGCGACGCGCTGCTTCTGACCGCCCGAAAGACGGCTACCGCGCTCACCCACCACGGTGTCGTAGCCCTGCGGCAGCGACTCGATAAACGCGTCGATATTGGCGCGGCGAGCGGCCTCGGCGATTTCTTCTGCCGTGGCACCGGGCTTGCCGTAGGCGATATTCTCGCCGATCGTGCCATCGAACAGGTAGACGTCCTGCTGCACCAGGCCGATGGCGCGGCGCAGGCTCTGCTGCGTCACATCACGCACGTCCTGACCGTCGATGCTGATGGATCCGGCAGCCACGTCATAAAAGCGCGGCAGCAGCGAGCAGGTCGTGGACTTACCACCGCCAGAGGGGCCGACCAACGCGATAGTCTGACCGGGTTTGATGGACAGATCCATATGGTCGATCACAGGTCGCTCGTCGGCACCGCCCTCGCCCAGCTCAACATCCTCGTAGCTAAAGCACACGTCGTGATACTCAACAGCGCCGGCGGTCACCTGCAGGTCCGTGGCGCCCGGCTTGTCCTGAATATCCGGCGCGGTCGAAAGTACCTCGTCCATGCGCTTAAACCCGGCAATGGCCTTCTGATACATCTCGGCCGAGTTGACGAGCGTCTCGAGCGGCGTGCAGAAGAGCGAAATGTAGAGCGCAAAGGTCGCCATATCGACCGCTTGCAGCTGGCCTTGAGCCACCAACCAACCGCCCAGCAGCAGCACGATCACGTACAGTACGCCCGAGAGCAGGCCATACGTCGCGGTATAGACGCCCATGGCGTGGTACATATTCTCTTTGGAGGAAAGGTAGCGATTGTTGGAGACGCGGAACTTGGAGCGCTCGGTCTCCTCGTTCGCAAAACTCTTGACCACGCGCATGCCCGCCAGCGAGTCCTGCAGCTGCGCATTGATGCCACTGATCTTTTTACGGTTGTCGCTAAAGACCTCGCGCATGCGCATGTTCTGCCAAAACATGATGACCGCGAACGCCGCCGTCACCACAGCCATGGCGAGCGCCAGCACCGGGGCAATAGTAAACAGAATCACGAACGAGCCGATAATCTCGATGCCGCAGATGATGATCCACTCGGGCACGTGATGTGCCGCCTCGCAGATGTCGAACAGGTCATTGACGACGCGGCTCATCATGTCGCCCGAGCTGTTGCGATCGAAGTACGCAAAGCCAAAGCGCTCGTACTGATCGAACAGGTCCTCGCGCATCTTGGACTCCATGCGCGCGCCCATCACATGTCCCCAATAGCTCACAAAGTAGCGGCAGGCGCAACGGATGGCATACATCAGCACCATGCCCACCGCGATCATACCGAGCGCCTGCATAATGGCAGCCTGACCTTGGGTAAACAGCCCGCCGGTCAGATTGCGCAGAATGATAGGAAACGCCAGGTCAATGGCGGCAAGCACCAGAGCACAAACAGTATCGGCAACAAAAAGCCCCATCTGGGGCTTGTAATACGACAAAAACCTCTTCAGCATAATCACCTTACGCGGTTTTACCAAACCGCGTTTCATCTCGACGCTGCAAGTGCCCCATTTGGACAATCTGGCCTTCAATCGTCGGTCGCGTATGTCTATACGCTTCCCTCCTCTTTTAGGCCACCTTGTCTCAAATGGAGCACTTTCGCTGACTTACACAAACCTGCGAGGTTACCCCCGCTCGCTAAAGCTCTGCCCCGCCTAGCCTATGCGCGATGCTGTCGCAGGCAAGTGCACCCACAACGGTCTTGGCATCCTCGATCTTGCCGTCGAGCACGGCATCGATCAGCTCGTGCAGTGGCACCAGGTCCACGTTGACGAACTCGTCGTCGTCGGGGTTGGGCGCATCGAACTCGAGCTTCGTAGCCAAGTAGATGTGAATGATCTCGTCGCAGAAACCGCAGGTCGTGACGATCGACGTCAAAAAGCGGATGCGTCCTGCCCTAAATCCCGTCTCCTCGTGCAGCTCGCGCTTGGCGCAATCGAGCGGATCCTCGCCCGGGTCGAGCTTGCCGGCGGGAATCTCGACCGTCACGCGGTCGATTGCCGTGCGGTACTGACGCACCAGCACGATCTTGCCGCTCTCGGTCAGTGCCACAACGGCCGCCGCACCCGGATGGCGAATCACATCGCGGGCACTGCGGTGACCATTGGGCAGCTCAACCTCAAGACGGTGGACGTCGAGGATCTTGCCCTTCCAGGCGCACTCCTCCGAAAGAATCTTCTCGTGCAGCTCGGCATCGTGCGGGTCGTCATCGCCCAGCACCAGCGCCGGCTCGTCAGCGACCTCGCCGCCAGGCTCGCCCTCGGCGTGCCCATACACGCGGCTGTCCTCCTCGACGATCTGCGCATCCACGAGCTCTTCGTTCTTCTCGTCCATCCGTCTCATTCCTCTCGGACTTTAGGCATCCCAGGCGTCGCGGCCGCGCAGCGCGCGCAGGCCGATGTCGTGACGCAGGGTCTTACCCTCAAAATCAATCTTCTCGCAGGCCTCGTAGGCAAGGTTGCGAGCGTTCTCAAACGTATCGCCCAGAGCGGTCACGGCAAGCACACGGCCACCATTGGTCACGAGCTGGCCGTCCACCACGGCAGTGCCCGCGTGGTACACGGTCACGTTCTCCATGGCCTCGGCATCGGCGATACCGGTGATGACCTTGCCCTTCTCGTAGCTGCCGGGATAGCCCGCGCTCGTCAGGACAACGGCCACGGCCCACTCGTCACGCCAGTCGAGCTTAATCTGATCGAGCTTGCAGTTGGCGCAGGCGAGCATGACCTCGACCAGGTCGTTCTTAAGGCGCGGCAGCACGACCTGCGTCTCGGGATCGCCAAAGCGGGCATTGAACTCCAGCACCTTGGGGCCGGCAGGCGTGAGCATAAAGCCGCCGTACAGGCAGCCGCGGTAGTCGATACCCTCGGCAGCAAGCTCTGCCACGGTCTGCTCCATGACCGCCACCATGGTGGCGTGCTCCTCGTCGGTCACGATGGGCACCGGGCTGTAGACGCCCATGCCGCCGGTGTTGGGGCCCTTGTCGCCCTCGAGCGCACGCTTGTGGTCCTGCGAGGTGGCCATGGGGCGCACGGTCTTGCCGTCGGTAAAGGCCAAAAGCGAGCACTCGGGACCAACGAGCATCTCCTCGATGACCACGGTATTGCCGGCATCGCCAAAGGTGCCGCCAAAGCACTCGCGCACGGCCTCCTCGGCCTGCTCAAGTTCGGTCGCCACGATAACGCCCTTGCCCGCGGCAAGGCCGTCGGCCTTCACGACCAGCGGAGCGCCCTGCTCGCGCACGTAGGCGAGAGCCGAAGCCTCGTCGGTAAACGAACCATAGGCTGCCGTCGGGATACCGGCGCGCTCCATGAGCTGCTTGGAGAACAGCTTGGAACCCTCCATCTGGGCGCCCTCGGCACCCGGGCCAAAGCAGGGAATACCTGCCGCGCGCACGGCGTCGGCCACGCCCGCCACGAGCGGAGCCTCGGGGCCAATTACCACGAGTCCGCATCCGTGACTCTGCGCAAACGCCGCCACGGTCGCAGGATCGCAGTCGTCGAGAACAACGTTCTCGCCGCAGCTCGCGGTGCCGCCGTTGCCCGGCGCGATGTAGAGCTTGCCGGCGCGCGGTGATGCTGCGAGCTTAGCTGCCAAAGCATGCTCACGGCCGCCGCTGCCCAACAACAGGATGTCGATGGTTTGAGTGTCCGCCTTCAAGGGTGCCTCCTCTATGGATGAATGGCCCGCTCCGCGCGAGCCCTTTGCAAGCAAATATACCCCTCGGCCGCCCGTCCGGGCTGCAAAGGGGTATATCGCAATAACCAAATAGTCCCGATTACTTCCAGAATCGGTTGATGATCTGCTCGCGACCAGCGCCAACGCCAATGAACGTCACGCGGGTGTGTGCCAGATCCTCGATAAACGCCACGTAGTCCTGAGCCTCCTGCGGCAACTCGTCAAAGCTGCGGCAACCGGTGATGTCGCACTTCCAGCCGGGGAGCTCCTCGTAGATGGGCTTGGCGTGCT
Source organism: uncultured Collinsella sp. (assembly GCA_934654765.1). GTDB lineage: Bacteria > Actinomycetota > Coriobacteriia > Coriobacteriales > Coriobacteriaceae > Collinsella. The sequence continues at coordinate 12,390 of CAKUGX010000023.1, forward strand.
CAAAGCGCACCTGATGCTCGGGCACGCTGGTGTAGCGCTCGCCATCGACGTCGTAGGCCACGCACACCTTGATGGTGTCGAAAGCCGAAAGCACGTCGAGCTTGGTCAGGGCGATATCGGTGAGGCCGTTGACGCGCGAGGCGTAGTTGGCGATGGGGCCGTCGAACCAGCCGCAGCGACGACGGCGACCGGTGGTCACGCCGTACTCATAGCCCTCCTCGGTCAGCGTGTGACCAGCCTCGGACTCATAGGAAAGCTCGGTGGGCATGGGGCCCGAACCGACGCGGGTGATATAGGCCTTCATGACGCCCAGCACGCGGTCGACGTTCTTCATGCCCACGCCGGAGCCGGTAATGGCGCCGCCGGCGGTGCAGTTGGAAGACGTCACGTACGGATAGGTGCCGTGGTCGATGTCGAGCAGCGTCGCCTGGGCACCCTCAAACAGCAGGTCCTTGCCCTCATCGATCATGTTGTTGAGCAGCAGGCTCGTCTCGGTGATGTAGGGACGCAGGCGCTCGGCCATGGGCAGGTACTCGTCGCAAATCTGGTCCACGGTGTAGGCGGGCAGGTTGTAGATGAGCTCGAGCTCAGGGTTCACGCGGGCGAGAGCGGTCTCCAGCTTGTCGCGGAACAGCACCTCGTCCAGCATGTCCTGCATGCGCAGACCAATGCGGGCCATCTTGTCCTGATAGCACGGACCGATACCGCGCTTGGTGGTACCGATGTTCTTCTTGCCGAGCTTCTGCTCAAAGGCGCCATCCAGATCGATGTGGTACGGCATGATGACATGCGCATTGCCGCTAATCTTGAGGTTCTTGGTGGTGATGCCGTCGGCCTCGAACATGTCGATCTCCTCAAGGACAACCTTGGGGTTGACGACGCAGCCGTTACCGATCACCGACACGTGGTCGGAATACATGATGCCGGAGGGCACCTGGTGCAGGCCGTACTTCTTGCCGTTGACGACGATGGTGTGGCCGGCGTTGTTGCCGCCCGAGTAGCGCACGACGGCATCGAAGTCGCCGGCGACCAGGTCGCAAATCTTACCCTTGCCCTCATCGCCCCACTGGGCACCGACCAAAACGGTTGACGGCATGTTTACTCCTTACATTCATGGACTGTCTACGCGCCACGCCGGCACGCAGAAGCACAAAACATTCCCAGTATACCCGTGCAACGGGCGCCTGTCCTACTCCTCGGCATGTGCCCCATCAAGCTCATAGAACTTGGTGGATGCCGGCAGGAACATCAGGTCGACGTCACCGATCGGGCCCGAACGGTTCTTGGCCACGACGATACGCGTAACGCCCTCGTCGGGACGATCGTCGCGCGAGGCCTCGGCCTCATCGGCGGAGCGGTCCAAGAACATAACGATGTCGGCATCCTGCTCGATGGAGCCCGATTCACGCAGGTCGGACAGCTGCGGGCGCTTGCCGGTACGGGATTCGACCTGACGCGACAGCTGCGACAGCGCGATGAGCGGGATCTTGAGCTCCTTGGCCATGATCTTCAGACCACGCGACATCTCGGAGACCTCGACGGTACGGCTCTCGGAGCGACGTCCCGGCGGAGGGCTCACCAGCTGCAGGTAGTCCAGGATGATGATAGCTTTCTCCTTGTTGTGGAGCATACGGCGGCTCTTGGCGCGAATCTCGGTCACCGTGGTGCCGGGCGTATCGTCAATCAGAATATCGAGCTTGGACAAGATCTGCGTGGCCTCGTTGATATTGGCCCACTGCTCGGGGCTAATGCGGCCCATGCGGAAGTCACTGATCGAGATCATGGCGTAGGCGCAAATCAGGCGCTGGGCAATTTCCTTGCCCGACATCTCCAGCGAGAAGAAGCCGACGGTATAACCGGCAGCGGCAGCGTTGAGCGCCAGATTCAGGGCGAACGACGTCTTACCCACAGCAGGGCGGGCGCCGATAATGATGAGCTGACCCTCGCGAAAACCCATGAGCATGCGGTCGAGCGACGGGAAGCCCGTGGGCACGCCCGCAGCCTGGCCACCGGCCTGGCACACTTCCTCGGCCTCGTTATAGGCCTCGACCATAAACTCGGTCAGCGTCTTGTAGCTCGACTTGACCTCGCGCGCCGTGACCTTGAGCAGCTTGCTCTCGGCTAGCTCCACGACCTCTTTGGTATCGGTGGGAGCGTTATAGGCCAGCGCGTTGATCTCGTTGGTGGCGCCGATCAGCTCACGCAGCATCGAATCGCGGCGAACGATGGCGGCATGGTGCTGCCAGTTGACGAGCGACAGGGTCTGACTCATCAACTCCAAAATGTAGGCCTCGCCGCCCACGGCATCAAGCTTGTTGATGCTTCGCAGGTAATCGATCAGCGAGATGGAGTCGATGGGAATGCGGCTGTTGTACATATCGACCATCGCGGTATAGATGGTCTTATGAATGGGCCGGTAGAAGTCATCGGGCTGCAGCTCGACCTGGGCCTCTTCGACCACCTCGGGCGATAGCAGCATAGCGGCCAGTACATTGGCCTCTGCATCTTGGTTTTGGGGAAGACCCAACTTGGAGCCGCGGTCCTCAACCGTCAGCCCGGTCTCCCTATCGTCATATGCCATGAGCATCCTCATTCATATCGCTTGCGAGCATCCATAGTATCAGCCACGGTTCCAAAACGCGCCGCGCGCCGCCAATCATCACCGAACCAAACGGATGAACGGTCCTGTATTTAGGACTTCGACGCAACGCTCACCATGACACTCACTCAGCGCAAATAACAAAAGGGCGCCCTGGTTTCCCAGAGCGCCCTTCTTAGAACAAGATTGTTGCGTTGCAGCAAATGCTACTCGGCAGCAGCCTCAGTCTCGACCTCGGCGGTCTCGGCCTCGGCGACCTCAGCGGCCTCCTCGACCTCAGCCTCGGCAGCGAGCTCCTCGGCGGTAACGCCGACGAGAACAACAACCTCGGCCTTGATCTCGCGGTACAGCGAGATGGCAACGGTGTGGGCACCGGCAACCTTGATGGGCTTACCGAGCTCGACGCGCTTGCGGTCGATGTCCATACCGAGCTGAGCCTTGATGGCGTCAGCGATCATAGCGGCGGTAACGGAGCCAAAGAGGATGCCCTCGTCGCCGACCTTGACGTCAACGGTGACCGTCTTGCCCTCGAAGGCAGCCTTGGTCTCGTTGGCGGTAGCCAGACGGACGGCCTCGCGCTTGGCGATGTTGTTGCGACGCTCGTCAAGCTGCTTGAGGTTGCCCTTGGTGGCGGCAACAGCGAGCTTCTTGGGGAACAGGAAGTTCTCAGCGTAACCCTGAGCGACCTCTACGACGTCACCCTCGCCGCCCTTGCCCTTGATCTCATCGAGAAGAATAACCTTCATGATGCGTCTCCCTTCTTAGCCGCGGTCGCGGTTGCCACGAGAGGAAACCACGGGGACGGTGTACGGCAGGAGAGCCATCTCGCGGGCGCGCTTGATGGCGTTGGCGATGTCATGCTGATGCTGCGTGCAAGCGCCAGTGACGCGACGGGGCTTGATCTTGCCACGGTCGGTCATGTACTTACGGAGAAGCTGAGTGTCCTTATAGTCGATGAACTCAGTGTTCTCCTTGCAGAACTGGCAGTACTTACGACGCGGCTGACGTGCAGAAAAATCATTAGCCATGTCAAAATACCTTTCGTTTGGCAACTTCGGCGAACCGAAGCCGCCTCTCACTCAAAAATAGGTGAACAACCCTTAGAACGGGATGTCCTCATCGTAGACGTCGACCGCGGGCGGCGTAGCCACCGGTGCGGCAGGACGTGCTGCGGGCGCGGGAGCTGCGGGGGCGTAACCGCCCTGATCGTAGCCACCCTGGCCACCACGGGAGCTCATAAACTCGATCTCATCGACGATGACCTCAAGCTTGCTCCGGCGCTGGCCGTCGCGCTCCCAAGAGCTGTAGCGCAGCTTGCCCTCGATCGCGACCTTGTTTCCCTTTGCCAGGAAACGGCTCACGGCCTCGGCGCGGGTGCCGAACATAGTGCAGTCGACAAAGTTGGGATAGTCCTCCCACTCGCCAGTCTGCGCGTTGCGGCGACGATCGTTCACGGCGACGCCAAAGGACAGAACCTGGGTTCCGCCGGCGGTGGCGCGCAGCTCGGGATCGCGGGTGAGGTTACCGGTGATGTTCACTCGATTGATGCTCATAACTCACTACTTCCTCTTGGGGCACAAGCCCAGTCCAAAACGACAGTCTTACTCCTGGTCGTCGCGACGGACGATCATGTGGCGGACCACAGCGTCGGTGATGCGCAGGACGCGATCAAGCTCGGCGATCTGGGTAGGATCTGCGTGGAAGTTGATGAGGGTGTAGTCACCATCGGTGAGGTCGTTGATCTCGTAGGCGAGCTTGCGCTTGCCCCACTCGTCAACGGAGTCGACCTTGCCAGCGCCCTCAGCGATCGTGGTATCGATACGCTTCATAACAGCGAGACGAGTCTCGGGGTCGAGCGACGGGTCAACAAAGAACAGCAGTTCATAAGCCTTCATATTGTCACCTCCTCTGGGCAAATGTGGCTTCAGGTCGTGAAGGTGCGCCTGAAGCAGGAAAAGACTTAGTAATAATATCTTCCAACCTCCCAGGCTGCAAGAATATGCAGCTACAACCTCATGACCTCCACATATGTCCATGCTTGCACAGCACTTCATGCGCATTCCAACCAAATGCTGACCAAAAGCTTGACGGATCTGTTGACAAGATACGGTGCCGTGGGGACAAGCTGAGCCAAGCCGCAGGTCAACGGGCACAAGGCTGTGGTCGCAAAATGCATACCAGTGGCCCACAGCACCACCCAAAGATTTTTAAATTCATTGCCAAGTCGCTTATGAATACCCTTTTTGAACAATTGAGTTGATCAACCACGCTGGTCGGAAGCCGTTTTTTGGCACCTCAAGCCCCACTGCAGCGCCAAGCACGGCCAAGTGTTTTAAAAAATGCCAACTTTTCTGTTTGCACTTTGCGATTCCTCGTGTATACTGACTTTCGCATTTAACGGAGAGTTGTCCGAGTGGCCGAAGGAGCACGATTGGAAATCGTGTAGGCGTCAAAAGCGTCTCCAGGGTTCAAATCCCTGACTCTCCGCCAGTTAATTCCAAAGCAGGCCTTCGAGCCTGCTTTGTTTTTACCCCACGCGGAGGGGTGGCAGAGTGGTTGAATGCGGCGGTCTCGAAAACCGTTTGGCCTGTATAAGGTCACGAGGGTTCGAATCCCTCCTCCTCCGCCATTAGATGGTATAAGCCCCAGCAATGGGGCTTTTTTCTTTTTGGGCACATTTCAATAACGCGCAGGAGGAGGGATTCGAACCCGCCAGGACGCGGAGCGTAAAGAAAACGCGCCAGCGGCGCGTTTTTAGCGCAGCGCGGTCGGCGTAAGCCGACCGGATAAATTTTGAGCAAAGCTCAAAATTTGGACATCCCTCCTCTTCAACCCACACCCCCATCACGTTCAATCCCAACCCAACATCCCAAACATGTACGTCACCCTCCAAAAACGACATTTTTCGACATCTTTGGAGGCTGATGTACATGTTTGGTGCCTACGCCCCCACCCAGTCCCGACCGTTTACCGAGCAATAGGGTCGCCACGCCCGCCAACCATGTACTATGTACGGGCATTGTCTAAACCCGCAACCAAAAGGACCCCATCTTGCCCGTCGTCGCCGCTATGACCGTTACCTCACACGCCACGGATGCCATGGTCGCTATCCCATTTTGGCTCGAGATGTTCGCTGTTGTCGCTGCATCGATCTCGGGCGTGCTGGTTGCGCGCGAGCACAAGCTCGACCTGGTGGGCGCGGTCGCGCTTGCCGTGGTCTGTGGCCTGGGCGGCGGTCTTTTACGCGACATGACGCTGCAGGTGGGCAACGTCTACATCCTCAACCAGCCGATGGCGCTCCCGCTTTCCATTGCCACGGCAGCCATCATCTATATTTTCCCGGCAATCGTCGACAAACCCGAAAAACTCATTCCCCTGCTCGACATCATCTCGGTCGGCATCTACGCCGCCACCGGAGCAGACAAGGCGCTGGTCTACGGCTTTGCGCCGGCGGTGTGCATCATGATGGGCTTTTTCACCGCGGTGGGCGGCGGCATGCTGCGCGACAGTTTTATGGGCGTGGTACCGGGCATTTTCCAGCGCACCAACTTCTATGCCATCGCAGCCATCGCCGGCTCGGCGAGCTATGTATGCCTTGTCATGAGCGGCGTCGTCAGCAACATCACCGCGTTGATCGTATGCGTTGCGGTAACCATGGGGCTGCGCTGGCTATCGCTGCGTTTTGACATCAAAAGCCCCACCGAGGAGGACATCGCGCGCTTTTTGCACCGCAGAAAGTAGATTGCGCGGGCTCATCCTTCGAAATGCAACCGAGAGGTTCTTTTAGAGCGCCCACGCGTTGGGTACCCTGTTAGGTGCATATCGAGCATCTGACGAAGGATTCACTATGCCCCACATTCAATTCCCGTCGACCCAGCGCCGTAAAGCGTGGGGCCGCATCACCATCCTATTCGCACTCATCGCGCTGGCGATCACCGCACTTCCCACGGCGTCGTTCGCCGGCACGGACACCGCAGGCAACGTACTTGCAACCGACAATGACGCCAATCCGTCCGGCGTCGAAGGTGACCTGTACTGGGCAGGTCAGAGCCTCAACCTGGACGACACCTCCATCGACCGCGATATCATCGCCGCGGGCGATACCCTCTCAATTCGCGACTGCACGGTGGGCGGCGCCATTCGTCTTGCGGCGCGCACCATCGACATTGCCAAGACCACGGTTGATGGCAGCGTCACGGTCGTCGGTCAGCATGTCGTGCTTAATTCCGACAGCACCGCCAACTGCTTCTATGCGATAGGCGAGACGGTTTCCCTGCGCGGCTCTACCAAGTCGGCAGCGCTTGCGGGCGACACGGTGACCATCGATGGCACCGTCGAGGGCGATGTCGAGGTCTGGGCCGACAAGCTCATTCTGGGCAAGAATGCCCACATCACCGGCACCGTGAACGCGCACGTCTCCGAGGACCCCGAGCGCGCCGCGGGAGCCGAGGTTGGCGCCCTCAAGATCGACCGCACCGAGAACGAAGATACTTCCACCGCTAACGATGCCATCGGCGGCATCGTCGCCGCAGCGCTCTCGACCTGCTTTGTCGCTCTGCTGCTCGAGCTCGTCTTTCCGCGCGCGACCGCCAGCGCCGCCGGAATGCTCCACCAGTGCCCCACACCCCTGTGGGTGAGCGGTCTTCTGGGTACGATTGCCATCGTCCCCGCCGTCCTGCTGCTGATTATCTCAATCGCTGGCCTGCCGCTTGCCGGGGCCCTCATGTGTGGTGTCATCGGCATCGCGCTGGTGTCGAGTGCCTTTGCAGGGTGCGCGATCGCGCGCATGGTCGGACACAGTCAGAACCGCTACGCCATGGCAGCCGTGGGCGGCGTAATCGCAGGCGTGCTTACGGCAATCCCCCTCGTAGGCGGCTTCATCAGCGGCGTGGCCTTTGTCTTCACGCTCGGCTACGTTATCCAGATCATCTGGCGCAACGCCCACCTCAAGCCGCAGCAGGCGGCCAACACGCCGGGACTCCCCACCGCTTAGCCGCCAACCACCACAAAGGGGCCAGGCACCTTTGTGGTGGTGCAAAGGGGCCAGGTTACTTTGCACCAACAAACGAAGCGGGGCACCCGGCCACGTTCGACCGGGTGCCCCGCTTTTTCATGTCTCGTGTTGATATTCGAGGCGAACAGCTACTCCTCAGAACCGTCGTCGCGCTTACGACTACGAATAAGATGCGCCACACCAATGCACAGCACCGCGCCACCAGCAATCCAAGTAAACGTCACGCCGTTAAGGCCGGTGAGCGGGAGGTTGGAGCCCTTCTTGTCGACGATGGTGAAGCTGAGCTTGCCGGCCCCAGCCGTTGCGGTGCCGCCCATGACAACATCTTTGCCAGCATCAATGGTGGAAGTATCAAGCTTCACATTCTTACCTGTTTGATCGAACGTACTTTTGATAGTGAAAGTAACGCCATTTGCTGCAGAGTTATTGTAACCGGGCGCCGGGGTGACCTCTTTAAGGATGTAGGTACCCTCATCAAGGCCGACAACGTTAATCTTGCCGTTTGCGTCGGTCGTCAGCTCGGCCAGTTTACCATCCGTCGTCTTGGTGCCGTTTGCCATAATAAAGGTGTCGGCAGCATCACCCCGCTCTTGCAGCGTGAACACAACACCGGCAAGAGGCGGATTGTCAGTCTCTGAACCAACCTTGGTTACATCGATACCATAGGTGTAGTCGTAAGCAGGATGTTTAACCGTGGTACCAGTAGCACCGGTACCCTCGGCGTGAGGATTGTTGGAATAGGTCAACGTAACGGTATTCTCCTGGGGTTCACCCACCAAGCTTCCAAACTCCGGCTTAATCGCACCATCCTTGCCGTTTACAAAAATCTTTGCAGAATCAAGCTTGGCTTTATACTCAACAGTCACCTTGGTCTCCGCATTAAAGGTGACAGAACCGCTCGAGCACGTGCACGCCTTGAGGTTCGTAAAGACCACCTTGAGCTCATTGTTCTCGTAAGTTGCATCATAACCCGACGTTACTTCGTCGCCATTGATCTTTACAATAACTTTAGGTTTATTCGTACCGTCCTCGAGCTCGGCAGACATAGAGTCAGGTAACTCGTCCTTGAACTCGTAATAATACTCATCGTAGGTGTTGATGTTGCTCGCAACCGTGCCGGTAAGCTGGTACTCGATAAACTGATCCATGCGGGAATCGGCGGACTTATTGGGGCTCTTAAACACGTCGGTACCAAACGTGCCGTCCTTGTCATCCTTGACGGCCTTGGTCACGTTGGGGACGCTCTTCTTGGGCTCCGCATTCACATCGGCGCCGCCGACGATGGTGAAAATCGGTGAGGTGAACGCGTCGTCATTACCATTGGTC
>CAKUGX010000024.1 GCA_934654765.1 uncultured Collinsella sp.
TATACTCATGGAAAACCTCCCATTTCCCGATGTCCAAGAAATGGGAGGCAGTTCACAGGCACCTTTGTGGTGGTTTTGCCGGCTGCAGACTCGGCAAAGCGCGCCCGCATCGACGCCCTGCCTGCGCTAAACTGTGAGGCACGTACGCGATTACGAGAGGAGCCCGCATGGAGGCTTACAAACAAGAGTTCATCAAGTTTATGGTCGAGTCCGACGTTCTTAAGTTCGGCAGCTTTACGCTCAAGAGCGGCCGTCAGTCCCCGTTCTTTATGAACGCCGGTGCCTACGTGACGGGCTATCAGCTCAAGAAGCTGGGCGAGTATTATGCCCAGGCCATCCACGATAACTTTGGTGACGACTTTGACGTGCTGTTCGGGCCGGCCTACAAGGGTATTCCCCTGGCCGTCGTGACCGCGATTGCCTACCACGAGCTGTACGGCAAGGAGGTCAAGTACTGCTGCGACCGCAAGGAGGCCAAGGACCACGGTGCCGACAAGGGCAACCTGCTGGGCTACGAGCCCCAGGACGGCGACCGCGTGATCATGGTCGAGGACGTCACCACCAGTGGTAAGTCCATCGACGAGACCTATCCCAAGGTCAAGGCAGCTGCCGATGTTGAGATCAAGGGTCTGATCGTGTCCCTCAACCGCATGGAGGTCGGCAAGGGCGGCGTGACCACCGCGCAGAAGGAGATCGAGGCCAAGTACGGCTTCCCCGTCGCGAGCATCGTTTCCATGGCCGAGGTCGTCGAGATCCTCTACAACCACGAGATCGACGGCAAGGTCGTCATCGACGACGAGCTCAAGACCGCCATCGACGCCTATTACGAGCAGTACGGAGCCCGTTAGTTACGCGGTTTTACCAAACCGCGTAACCAGTTGACGCTGCAAACGCTCCTAAGCGGCAATCTGCCTTTCAATCGTCGGGCATGGCCAGAAGGCCTATGCCCTCCTCTTTCAAGGCACCTTGCTCGCTTAGGGGCGTTTTCGCTGTCGTGTGCTCAACCTGCGGCGTTGTCTTGGCCCAAACCTGCCAAAAAGGGACAGGTTTATTTTGGTAGGTTTTATCTGGGCAAACGCAGGCCCTCGCCAAATCCAGTGATCCGTCCCCTCCGTCCCAGGGGACACACAGAATGAGAGTGGATAATCTCCCGTTTTTGGCCCCCATGCGGGCTCAAAGTGGGAGATTATCCACTCTCGTTAGATAAGTGTCCGAAAATCCACGCTCGTTTTACTTCAGGCCCGGCAGGCGGGTGTAGGGGAACGAGCGCTCTAGGAACTCGGAGCAGCGGGCGTAGTCTTTGGCGAAGTAACTGCTGTAGAGCGAATCGAGCACGTATTGCACGGCGATGTGGCTGGCGAACTGCGTGATACGGTGCGTCATGCTCTCGTGATCGCTCACCGTGAGGTAGGCGGCAAAGCCGGGGTGAATACGCGCGCAATAGGGCGTGCCGATGACAATGACGGGAACATGCCGGCTGCTGAGAATCGGCAAGATTTCCCTGAGGTTGGGGGCAAGACCGCTGTAGGAGATAACGATCGCCGCGCGGTCGGAATCCGAGGCGAGCGCCGTGCGCACCTGGGCCTCGATGCTGCTATAGCATGTGGCGCTTTTGCCGGCGGAAAGCAGGCGATCGCGGAACATTCCCGCTGGGTAGAGGTTGTGCGAGCCCGTGTAGATGTCGACCTGTCGGGCGTTGGCGATAAGCTTGGCAGCATGGTCGAGCTGCACGGGGTCGAGTAGCTCCTGCGTCTCGGCTAGCGTGGTCTGGTAGAGACCCTCCATGCGCTCCATGACCTGCGCGGGCGTGGACGTGGCGTCGAAGGGAAAGTTGATATCCACGTCGCGGCGGTTGCCCGCCTCGGTTGCCAGGCGCATAAGCTCGACCTTGAGGTCCTTAAAGCCCTCGAGGCCGAGCTTTTTGCAAAAGCGGTGCACGCTCGCGACCGAAACGTTGGTGCGGGCAGCAAACTCCTTAATGGACAGTCCACGGATTTCCTCGCCCATGGCAAGAGCCGAGATGCCGAGCTGCTGCTCGGTAGGGGTTAGGCCCTGCGCCTCGGTAATCTTGCGTTTGATATCCATTCGAACTCCTGCACTCGCCAAACCTGCCAAAAAGGGACAGGTTTATTTTGGCAGGTTTTGTCCGCGAAGGGTAACGGGGCCAAGGACGCCGCTGGGGGCGATGGGCTCGGTGAGGGCGAAAATGTCGGGAATCGCATGGTCGAGTGTGTTGATGGCGTCGATGGTGAGTTCGTGCGTGCCGGCGGCAAGCGGGCCGGCGGCAAAGCGGTAGGGCGGGCAGATGCGCGTGCCGAGCGAGTGCCCGTCGAGCGTGAGCGTCGCGACTTCGTAGACATCACCCAGGTCAATGGCTGTGTCGGCGAGGTCATCGGCCAGCTCGAATGACGTGCGGTAACGGTATGTGCCGCAGGTGCCGGCGAACTGCTCGGCCGTGAGGTCGCACAGGTGCTCGAGCTTTTGCGGCTCGCCAAAGGCCCCGTCGCCTCCGGCGGGGGAGAGGGCGACGGTCCAGGGACCGTCGATATCGAGGACAGGCGCACCATCCGCGCTTGCGCTCGTGTCCGCGCTGCTATTGGACTCGACTTCGCCGTTTGCCCCCAGAACAACAATGCAGCTCTCGAAGGGCTCCAGCTCCAGCGCACTGTCAAACGCAACGGGATCGGTACCGTTCAGCAGGTCGAGACGCGTGCCGCGCAGGCGCTCGCCTCGAGCAAGTGCAACCGTGCAGCGAATGCTCTCACGCGGATGCTCGTTGACTAGCATCACATAGGTCTCGCCCGCGCGCTCATAGCGCAGTGCGCGCAGCCAGGGCTGAGGCGTGCCGGTCACAACGGCCTGCAGTCCCGCGGCTGCCAGCATGTCCGCCACGCCGGCAAGCGGCGTCGCCGTAAGCCCGTCCAGCTCGGCCGCGCCATCCGCGTCATAGAGCGCACTCGGCACCTTGTCGACGGCAAGCACCATAACGCCCGCGGCCATCATGCGACCCACGGCATGCGCCGTTGGGGCGCCAATAAACGAAGCCCCGGGCAGAACAAATGCCTGATAGCGGCAGCCATTAACGGCAAACGTTCCATCGGCAATCGAAAGCTCGTAACGCTCCTCATCCTCAAAAGCCTCTGCCGGTACAAAATCAAAGTCGATCTGCGAACGCGTGAGCTCTGCCGCTACGCGCTCGATGGGCATGGCGTTGCCGGCCCATTCGGCATCGGCATGGTACAGGATGGCGACGGGACGCGCGGCATGACCTCCCGAAAGCAGCGTCGCCGTGCGATTCATATAGCGCATGAGCTGGCCAAAGTGCGGCCATTGCGGGTTGTTGCCGTGCGCGTAAAAATGCGGTGGGCAGTCCCAATCGGGGAAGGGCACCATGCTAAACGCGTGTGGCGTAAACCAGTTAATACCGCGGACGAGCATATGGTCGGCAATCCATTTCATCTCGCGCAGGCCCTCGTGCCAGCCAAAGGCGCCAAAGACCTCGGCCATGCAACGCCCCTGCTTTTTGGGGTCGAGGCGCGCGGCCGAAGAGCCCAGCTTGGCAAGCGCGTACGTAAAGAACTCCATGTTCCACGCGCCGTGGAAATAGCTGTAGTGCCCACGGTCGACGCCGGGGACGAGCTGATTGATGACAACATCGATGCCCGCCATGTCCTGCCCCGCGACCGCGCGGAAGTAGTGTCCCGCGCCCTGGCCCAGACGTGTGTGGCAACTCTTGTCCTCGATCACGTGGCCAATGTGCATGACGCCGTGCGCGCGACACCAGTCGCCGATCTGCTCGTCAAAGCACGCGCGGTAGAGCTGCGTGGCAAGGTCCATATAGGCGTGGCGAACCTGGGCGCCGTCTGCCTCGCGTGTCCAAAGGCCGTGCAGTTTGGTGGGCCAGCCCTCGCCAAGCGTATCGCGCAGGCGGTGGGCAAGCTCGTCCGACCATGGCAGCGCTAGGTCGCCTCGCCCGATAAAGCTACTGGTAGAAGCATCGTCAAGCGTGGTGCCCTTCTCGTTCATAAAGCCGGGCTCGTCGGTAAAGAAGCCCAAGACGGTCTTGCCGAACTCGTAGCCCAGATGCTCAAACGTGGGCTCGTAGACGGCATCGATCAGCACGCGGCACGAGGCGGCGTCGACCATGTTGATGTACTCATCGCGAAAGCCGGTCTTTTGGCTGGTGACGTAGAGCTCAATCGTGGTAACGCCGGTGGGGGCGTCAAAACGCAGGCGGGTAGGGGTGCCGGCGTCGGCATGCTCAACAGCAAGCGCAAGATCGAGCGGCATACCGGCGGCGTCAAAAGCCGCTGCGCCCACAAAGCGCTCCGTGGGATCCATGAGATTGCCGAGCTTGATGGTCGTGGACGGTTGGGGGCCAACGATCGTTATCGTGCGGCGCTTAAGCACGGTCTTCTTGAGCGCGGGGTCGACGTCATCGCCCGCAAGCGCGCCATTGGCATAGCCCGTGGGGAAGTGCGCGTCGTCGAGCAGCCAGATCTTCAGCCCCAGGCGCTTGCACTCGTCGATAATAAACCGCAGGTCGGACCACCAGCCGTCGCGGCAAAAATCGGGATGTGTGCGCGACTCAAGGCAGACCTCGCGGATGTCCGCGCCGGCAATTTGCTCCAAATACTCGGTGATTGTCTCGCGCGCCTCGCCCTTGAGCCACAAGAACGGAAGCACATGGTTGTCGTAGGTGCCGCCAAGCACCTGCTCAAAATGCGCCGCCATACCCACTCCTCCAAAACCAACCTTACAAATCCATTGAAGTCAGAGTACGTCGAGCGCGTCGTCCTGCTAATATCAAAACCACGGCAGAATATGACCGAATCAACGATGGTGGTGCTATGGATATCGCATGTTTGGACAGCCTTCTGCTCAAGCTGACCGACAGCGAGCGCGCCTATCGCGCGGGCGCCCGCTATGACTGGAACGATGTACTCGGTCAAGGTAATCGAGGAGATGTCGATGGTCGACATATCCGTAAAATCGGCAACCCAACGCTTGCCCTACGACAAGAAGGCATGCCCGAGGGCCTAGCGATTGTGCGCAACTCGCGCTTCAATCCTGTGCCGGAACACGTGCATGATTATGTCGAAATCAGCTATGTTTATCGAGGACGAGCGCCGCAAATCGTTAACGGTGCGGCGCTCACGCTTGCTCAAAACGAGGTGTTCCTGCTCGATGCCGCCTGCCCGCATGCCGTAGGCGAGCTCGGCGAGCACGACATTATGTTGAGCGTCATCATTTCGCGGCCAATGCTCAGCCGCAGCCTGGAGCAAAGCCTTTCGCCCGCAAGCGCGGTCTCGCGGTTCCTGCTCAACGCCCTCAACGATGAAACCGACCATCGCGGCCACGTGCATTTCCATACGGGCGGCAGCCGTCGCGTGCGCCGCTATATGCAGGAGATGCTTTGCGAGCGCCTGGAGCCAACACCGGCGAGCCCCCAGATCGTTTCGAGGCTGTTTGAGCTGCTGCTGGTTGAGCTTATGCAAAGCTACGAAGCCGGCCTGCTGCAAACAGACGCGCCCGCGCTGCCATCGGCGCAGGTCGCGGCTGCCATGGGTTACATCGAGCGCCATGCTCGCGACTGCACGCTCGATGACCTCGCCCGCCATCTGCACCTGAGCCCCAACTACGCAAGCGCGCTGCTCAAGCGGCAGACAGGCCGCACGTTTATGCAGCTGGTGCAGGAGCGCCGCCTGGCACGCGCGGCGACGCTGCTCGACGCCGGTGCTACCGCGGAGGCGGCTGCGCGCGAGGCGGGCTATGCCAACATGAGCTTCTTCTACAAAAAGTTTGCCGAGCGCTATAGTTGCACGCCGGCTGCCTATCGTCAGCGTTTGCCCAGATAAAACCAACCAAAATAAACCTGTCCCTTTTTGGCAGGTATCAGGAAGTGTCAGGGGCGGGGCGACGGCAGACGGCGGGCGCGAAAAGAAGTGTCGGGTTTGGCGCGCCCGCCCCCGCATGTCCCCCGCGTGGGCGATACTCGGCTTATCGACCCACGATGCAAAGGAGATGCTCATGGCAAACATCAAGTTCCCCGAGGGTTTCTATTGGGGTGGCGCCACCGCCGCCAACCAGTTTGAGGGCGCTTGGAACGTGGACGGCCGCGGCGCTTCCGTCGACGACCACTTCCTGGGCGGCAGCTACAAGGAGCCGCGCCAGATCACGATCGATATCGACCCCAACCGCTTCTATCCCAACCATGACGGCATCGACTTCTACCATCACTACGAGGAGGACATTGCGCTGTTCGCCGAGATGGGCTTCAACATGTTCCGCATGTCCATCTCCTGGAGCCGTATCTTCCCCAACGGCGACGACGCCGAGCCCAACGAGGCCGGCCTCGCCTTCTACGACCGCGTTTTCGACTGCCTGCGCGCTCACAACATCGAGCCGCTCGTGACCCTCTCACACTACGAGATGCCCTATCACCTGGTCGAGAAGTACAACGGCTGGGCAAGCCGCGAGCTCATCGGCTTCTTTGAGAAGTACTGCCAGACCGTCTTTGACCGCTACCAGGACAAGGTCAAGTTCTGGCTCACCTTCAACGAGATCAACTGCGGCACCATGGACATGGGCGCCATGATGGAGACCGGCCTGATCCAGGGCTTCGAGGGCCCGGCAAGCGCCATCAAGACCACCGCTCAGCAGCGCTATCAGGCCCTGCACCATCAGTTCGTGGCCAGCGGCCGCGTCGTGCGCTACGCCCACGAGCACTACCCGCAGTTCAAGATGGGCAACATGGATTGCTTCATCCTCTCCTACGCCGCCACGTGCGATCCGGTCGACGTGTTCGCCACGCAGCAGCAGATGAACTCCATGAACTGGTACTGCTCCGACGTGCAGGTGCGCGGCAAGTACCCGTTCTACGCCAAGCGCTTCTGGGCCGAGAACGGCGTCGAGCTTGCGATGGAGGACGGCGACCTGCAGGATATCGCCGACGGCAAGGTCGATTTCTACACCTTTAGCTACTACATGTCCGGCACCGTGGGTACCCACGAGGACCACGAGATGACCGAGGGCAACATGACCTTTGGCGGCAAGAATCCCTACCTGGAGTCCACCGACTGGGGTTGGCAGATCGACCCGCTGGGCCTGCGCATCGCCCTCAACGAGATTTACGCCCGCTACGAGATTCCGCTGATGGTGGTCGAGAACGGCATGGGCGCCTACGACGAGGTCGAGGAGGACGGCTCCATCCACGATCCGTACCGCATCGCCTATTTGCAGAGCCACATCAAGGCCATGGGCGAGGCCGTCGCCGATGGCGTCGACCTGATCGCCTACACCTGGTGGGGCCCCATCGACCTGGTGTCCGCCGGCACCGGCGAGATGCGCAAGCGCTACGGCTTCATCCACGTCGATAAGTACGACGACGGCACCGGCACCTACGAGCGCCGCCGCAAGGACAGCTTCTTCGCATACCAGAAGATCATCAAGTCCAACGGTGTGGAAGGCCTGGAATAGGGGATTTAGGTTCCGGCGTTCTACCGAACGCCGGACCGGCCGCCGACTACGCGGCCACCGGCGTTGACGACGATGGCATCTGGAACGCCTTTGTGCACTTGGGGCTCATCGAGGGCTAATCAACAAAACGGCTATCGATGGGACAAAGACGTCGGCGGGGTTTTCGATTCGACTCCCCACCTTAGTTTTTGGTCCATTTGGCACTATAATCACCATAGGCATGCGCACTACGTTGCGCTTAATCAAGAGGAGAAAACGTATGGGTCTGTTTGACATGTTCAAGAAGAAGGCTGAGCCCGCGGCTGCCGCTGCTCCGGCCTCCATCTCTGCTTCTGCCGGTGCCGACGTGCTGTGCTCGCCCGTCAAGGGCAAGGTCATCAAGATGGCCGATGTGCCTGATCCCGTCTTTGGTGGCGAGGTCCTGGGCAAGGGCTGCGCCGTGTGGCCCGAGGACGATCTGGTCTATGCCCCCTGCGACGGCAAGGTTACCGTTACCATGGGTCACGCTGTGGGCCTGCAGTCCGATAGCGGCATCGAGGTCCTGGTGCACGTTGGCGTCGATACCGTCAACATGAACGGCGACGGCTTCGAGGGCTTCGTCAAGGCTGACGATGTCGTGAAGGCCGGCCAGCCCATGCTCAAGATCGACCGCGCCAAGATCGCCGCTGCCGGCTACAAGGACTGCGTCGTCGTGGCCGTGTCCAACACTGCCGAGTTCGCCGATGTCGAGCTCGCCGTCGAGGCCGACTCCGCTGTCGCCGCCGGTGATGCCATCGTCAAGGTTGTCCGCAAGTAAATCGCGGCATTCACAGGATGTTTTGGGGTGGTCGGATTGTCCGGCCACCTTTTTTATTGCACCGCGGGGAAGCGTTTTATTGCACGTTGGGCGGGCTCGCAAACCGTTCGGACGCTAAAACGAACCGACCGCGCTTTCGTGCTGTCGGGGGTGTTCATAAGTGGATAGTATGAGCTTACTTATTACAACGTGCGCCGTGTTGGGAAGCACGGTGCCGCTTATTGGGAGGACAACATGAAAAAGAAGCTGCTGCTTGCGCCCCTCATGGCCGTCTTGGTTGCATGCGTGGTCGTGCTTTCCGGTTGCGGAGGCCCCTCGATCGAAGAACTCATCACCGAGGACCTTACGACTCAGTTCGATGAGGTCAAAAACGGTGGCGACGATTTCCTCTCTGGTCTGGAAGAGGCTTCGGGCGACGAGTTCGAGCAGCTGGGCATCGATCCCAAGGAGTATGCCAAGACCTATCTCGAGGGTTTTGATTACGAGATCGGCGACGTGACGGTCGACGAGGACAAGGGCGTTGCAACCGCCGAGGTCTCCATCACCTGCAAGTCCATGAACAAGATCGTCGAGGACTTCTCCACCCAGTATCAGGAGAAGGTCGCTGCGCTTGATACGATGCCTTCCGATGATGAGCTGTACAAGATGGCCGGCCAGGTGATGGTCGATGTGACCAAGGCCACCGAGCCCAGGAAGACCACGGTTATCTTCAAGTACACCTGCAACGACGACGGCGAGTGGTCTGCTGACGACTCCGTCAACTCCGAGATGATGGATGCAATGTTGAGCTAACTAGTTACGCGGTTCTACGAACCGCGTAACGGCTCGACGCTGCGCGCCGCCCAGGACGACAATTTGTCATTCAAAAGGCGAGGCATGACCAGAAGGTCAATGCCTCGCCTTTTTCATGCCAACTTGTTCGTCCTGGACGTCGCTCGCTGGCTTTGCCAGTACATCGGCGTTGCCATTGTTGGGATTGGTGCAAAGGGGTCAGGTTTGTTTGTACCATGTTCTGCCTGCGGCGTTGCCGTTGCTGAGGAAGCTAAAAGAGCCTCGTCCCAAATTAGCTACCCCGCGCCCATCTGAGTTGCGGTGAAATAGGGACTGTTTGGGGCCAGTAGGCCGGAAATCAGTCCCTGTTTCACCGCAACTTTATTGGTGGGCGGCTCGCTACTCGCCCAGGATCAGCGCGGCGAGCTCGTCCTGGGTGTCTACCACGTAGTCGGCGCCGGCGGCCTCCAGCTCTGCTCGGCCGCGGAAGCCCCAGGTGACGCCGGCGCTCTTGAGGCCGGCGTTGTGGCCGGTCAGGACATCGACATTGGAATCGCCAACATAAAGCGTGGTCGCCGGGTCGGCGCCCAGCTCATTCATCACATGCAGCGTGACGGGGGCTTCGGGCTTGGGCGGATACGCGTCGACGCGACCCTGCACCAGCGCAAAACGATCGGGACCAAAGTACTTTTCGATAAGCGGGGCCGCCGAAATATGGTCCTTGTTGGTGAGCACGGCAAGCTGAATGCCAGCGGCGCGCAGGCGGTCGAGCATCTCGATCGTGCCATCGTAGGGAGCGGTGTGATCCTCCTTGTGCTCGCCGTAATAGGCCCTAAACTCGGCAAGCGTCTGCTCAAACATTCGGCCGTCGCCCGCGTACTCGGCGGGCATAAAGCGCTCGACTAGCTTAAGCATGCCGTTTCCCACCTTGTAGCGGTATTCGTCCACGGCAAACGTGGGCCAGCCGTGCATCTCACAGGTATGGTTGCCGGCGGCCGCCAGGTCCTCGAGCGTATTGAGGATGGTGCCGTCCAGATCAAAGATCACATGGGAAAAGGCTGCTGCCATGGGTGCTCCTGCCGTTTGAGTTGTAAAGCGCACCCCATGATACTGGGCTTGCGTGTCGGGCGTGCCTGGAATCTGAATATCTGTAGCAGCCTCGAGCTGCGCTGCGGCGGATGTGGCCCTTTGCCGCTAGCAAATCCTCGGCAGCTGCTCTCCCACGAGCATGTCGAGGATGCGGGTCGAGCCCCAGCCGGTGTGCACGCGCACGGCGGGACGAGCGCCTTCGGCGACCGGCAGCACGCGACCGATGATGGCGGCGTTCTCGCCGTAGCGGGCGGCGCGCATGGCTGCTAGCGCCGCGTCGGCCTGCTCGGCTGGCACCACGGCGACCATCTTGCCCTCGTTTGCCACCTGCAGCACGTCGTAGCCGAGCATCTCGCAGGCGGCCTGCACATCGGAGCGCACGGGCACGGCGTCCTCATCGATTTCCATGGCAACGTCGCTGGCCTGCGCAAACTCGTTGAGCGTGGACGCCAGGCCGCCGCGCGTGGGGTCGCGGAAGCAGCGTGTGTCGGGGGCGGCGGCCAGCACGTCGGCAATCAGGTGGTTGAGGGGCGCGGCGTCGCTCTCGATGCTGCTCGAGAACGCCAGGCCCTCGCGCTGGCTCATGATGGCGATGCCGTGGTCGCCCAGCGTGCCCGAGACCAGGATGACATCGCCGGGCTGGCAGTTTGCACCGCTGAGCGCCACGCCCGCAGGCACCTCGCCCACGCCAGCGGTATTGATGTAGACGCCGTCGGCCCCGCCGCGCTCGACCACTTTGGTGTCGCCGGTGATGATTTTGACGCCCGCCTCGCGCGCCGTCTCGGCCATCGTCTGCACAATTTGGCGGAGCTTATCCATGGGATAGCCCTCTTCGAGGATAAAACCGCACGAAAGATAGCGCACGTTGGCGCCCGAGGTCGCGACGTCGTTGACGGTTCCGCACACGGCGAGCCTGCCGATATTGCCACCGGGGAAGAACTGCGGCGTCACCACAAAGCTGTCGGTCGACATGGCGATGCGCCCGCTGCCGGGCAGGGCGGCGACGCCGGCGTCGTTGCCTTCGAGCAGCTCGGGCGACCCAAAGGCATCCAGAAAGACCTCGTCGATGATGCGTTTCATCATCTGCCCGCCGGAGCCATGGCCCAGCAGGACAGTGCTATCGGTAGCAGTACGAGACATATCGAAAACTCCAATCGGGGATGTTCGGGCTAGCCTTGGTAACGGTAGTACGCCGCACAGCTGCCCTCCGAGCTCACCATGCACGGGCCAACAGGATGCTCGGGCGTGCAGGCGTGGCCGAACAACGGGCAGTCGCTCGGTGCAATGGCCCCGCGCAGCACGTCGCCGCAACGGCATCCGCGCGGCTCGACCGTCGGTTCGATCGGCACGTCATAGCGGACGCCGGCGTCAAAACGCGAGAACTTGGGACGGATGGAAAGACCCGAGGCGGCAATCGGCCCCAGCCCGCGCCATGTGGTATCGCACGGCTCAAATACCTGCTCGACCAGCTGGCGCGCCACGGGATTGCCGTCCACATTGACGCCGCGACGGTACGCGTTGTCGATCGCGGGCCGTCCCTCAACAACCATCTGAACCAGCATGCAGATGCCCTGCAGAATATCGACCGGCTCAAATCCGGTAACCACGCCCGGGGTCTTAAACTCGTCGACCAAAAAGCCAAAGGGCGCCAGGCCTGTGATGGTGGCGACATGGCCCGGCAGGATAAAGCCGTCGATGGTCGTCTCGGGGTCGTTGGCAATCGCGCGCAGCGCCGGCGGCGTGGTCTTGTGGGAGCAATAGACCGAGAAGTTCTGGAGCCCGCGCGCATCTGCCTCCAAAATGGCGGCGGCGATGGTGGGCGTCGTGGTCTCAAAACCCACACCCATAAAGATGACCGGGCGGTCGGGGTTGTGTTCGGCAATATCGAGCGCGTCGAGCGGGGAGTATACGATGCGGATGTCGCGCCCCGCCGCCTTTTGTGCGGCGAGCGAGGTAGACGACCCGGGCACGCGCATCATGTCGCCAAAGGTGGTGATGATGGCGCCGTCTATGTTGGCGAGCGCGATTGCATGGTCGATATCGCGGTTGGCGGTAACGCAGACGGGGCAACCCGGGCCGCTCAACAGCTTGAGTCCCGCCGGCATAATGGAGCGAAAGCCATAGCGACCGATGCTCACGGTGTGCGTGCCGCAGACTTCCATAAGGTTGATGGTGCGGTCGCCGACGAGTTCACGGATGCGTTCGATGAGCTCACGGGCCAGCTTGGAATCGCGAAATGCCGAAAAGTCGATACCGGAGCGAGCCGGCTGTCCGGCCGCCACTAGTATGCCTCGGCCGGGTTGCTGGCCAGTTGGTCTTCCTCGACCAGCTCGGTCATGGCGTTGACGAGATCGAGCGTCTCTTGAGCTTCCTGCTCGTCGACAATCTGGATGCCAAAGCCGGCGTGTACGAGAACATAGTCGCCTACCTGCGCCGTCGGCACGAGTCGCAGTGACACCGGGCGCTCGATGCCCATCATGTCGACGGTCGCCTTAAGGTCGTCGTCGCGTTTGACCACTTTACCGGGAACGGCAAGGCACATAATGTTCCCCTTTTATACGCTTAGCGCTGGATAGGCGCTTAATTATCCATCAGTTGATGGTAGCGCTCGCGGGGGTTGCGGGCAAACGCGTTACACCTGTGAGACGGCGGCGCATGGGCTAGCCAAACAGCCTACTGCGGTATGACCTGCGTGAGCCGAGCGCGGGCGACCGCCGCCTGGCCGTAGGCGATGCAGCCGTCATTGACGGGCACGGTGTGGGGAACCAAGACGGCAAGACCGGCGTCTTTGAGCTCGCGTGTGAGGAGCTGAAGCAGGAGTCGGTTCATGAACACGCCGCCCGAGAGCACGACGGTGTCGATGCCTTCACGGACGCAGATCTCGCTTGCGATGCGGGCCGATGCACGCGCGATGGCGATATGGAAGTCGAGCGCGAGCTTGTCGGCCGGCGAGCCGGCCTCAATTCCCTCCAAAAGCGCCTCAAAAAATGGTCTTTGGTCCAAAACGAGGGAGCTATCCGAGTCCGCCTGGACAGTTAGTTCAGATACGTATTTTTGTGATGGGCTCTGGGTGGCAAAAGCCGTCTGCGAACACCCCAAATGGGTCGATTTTGGGCCTGCACCGGGCATGCTTGCCGCAAACGGGGTGTCTGGAGAGCTCTTTTTAGTCCAAATGGGGCCAAAAATGTCGGATAGGGAGTCTGTAGTTAATACGTATCTGAACAAACTGTCCAGCGATGTTGAGACGGATGCGGATACACCCGCCTGATCGCCAGTGAAATGGCTGCTTTCGTTGCCAAAAGCGCGCCAAGCGGCGGCCTCGAGCTCGATGGCGGGTTCGCCCTCGTAGGTTGCAGTGCCGCAGATGCCCAAGATTGCCGCCGCGGCGTCAAACAAGCGGCCCATGCTGCTCGTGCACGGGCTGTTGATGTTCCGCTCGATCATCGTGGTCGTCACGCTACGTGTTTGCTCGTCAATGCTATCCAAAAGCGGGGCGGCGCCCGGATGTTCGAGCAGGCCGAGTTCGCTGAGCAGGGCAAAGGCGTTGCGTCGGGCGTCGCGCACGGACGCGGCCCCGCCAGGGAGCGCCCAGGCACGCAGGTGTGCGGCGCGCTCAAAATCGGCAAGGCCGGCGACAAGAAATTCGCCGCCCCAAATGGTCCCGTCGGTGCCGGCGCCTGTGCCATCGAAGGCGATACCCAGAACGCGCGCATTAGGCGCAAACTGGCCCGCAGCGATAGCCTCGGCCATCACGCTCGCGATGTGCGCATGATGGTGCTGGACTTCGATAAGCGGCAGGCCCTGTTCCCGCGCCTGCTCGCGTGCCCACTGGCTCGATAGGTAACTGGGGTGTAGGTCGCAGGCCAGCGCGGCAGGCGCCAGATCAAAAAGGTCTTCCAGGCGCGCACGCGCGGCGTTCCACGCATCGAAAGTCGCGCCGT
This sequence comes from uncultured Collinsella sp., assembly GCA_934654765.1. Lineage (GTDB taxonomy): Bacteria > Actinomycetota > Coriobacteriia > Coriobacteriales > Coriobacteriaceae > Collinsella. The sequence continues at coordinate 14,077 of CAKUGX010000024.1, forward strand.
TTTCGACATCTCCAATATGCTGCGACACAAAACAAGCCGCAGGACCGTCCGAGTCCTCGCGTGTGAGTGCGATCGTGGCCTTTTGCTGCGGGCCGCAGGCGAGCACACAAGGCGCGGCGCCGGCGAGTGCCGGCAACGGCAACGGCTGCGGGGCGTACCCGCGAGCACGGCGTACGGGCATAACGGCACCGTCGACCACACGTACTACGGAGTCGTCGTAGCGTGAGAGGATCGCGCGGTCATTGCCGAGCAGCGCGTCGGCGATGCCGGTGGCAACGAGGTGCTTCCAAGCAAGATCGTCGTCGGTCTCGATAGGCTCTTCGCTTAGGTTTCCGCTGGTCATGACAAGTGCGTGCATGCCATGGGTTTCTGCCGCGGCAAGCAACAAATGCTGAAGCGGGGTATAGGGGAGCATGACGCCGAGTTCGGGCAGATCATGCGCAACGGACGGCGCGAGTTCGAGAGCATCGGAGAAATCTCCCTCGCCAGCACCACGCCGGCGCAGCAGCACGATGGGGCGGATGCTGCCGGCCAGCAAGTCGCGCTCGGCATCATCGACATGGCACAGGCGCTCGGCGCCGCCAAGGTCGCGCACCATAACAGCAAGCGGTTTGTTGCTGCGGCGCTTGCGACGGCGCAGCTCGGTCACCGCCTGTTCGTTGGCGGCGTCGCAAGCCAGATGGAATCCGCCCAGGCCCTTGATGGCAACAATGCCACCGGCCGCAAGTAATTCAACACAGCGCTCGATAATGGCGTCGCTGGCCTTGCGCGTGTCGCCGACAGCCGGCATCACCCCCGAGTTTTCGAGCTCCATACCGCCCGCCGCCTCGCGCCAGGTAATATGCGGCCCGCAATCAAAGCAGGCATCGGGCTGCGCGTGAAAGCGACGGTCGAGCGGATTGGCATACTCCGTGGCACACTCAGGGCACATGGGAAAACGGTCCATCGAGGTAGCCGCTCGGTCATAAGGCAGCGATCGGATGATGGTAAAGCGTGGGCCGCAGTTAGTGCAGTTGATAAAGGGGTAGTGATAGCGTCGGTCGGCGGGGTCGAACAGCTCGCATAGGCAGTCGTCGCAGGTAGCGATATCGGGCGAGATGAGCGTCGTATGCGCAGTCTGATCCTGTGACGCCACGATGCGAAAGCCCTGCTCGTCGGCGGCATCCCAAGTGCCTGGTTCCAAATCCGCAACGTCAATACGCTCCACGCGGGCTGCCGCAGGCGCGTGGTCCGACAGCGCGGCGACAAAGCCGTCGAGCGCCTCGGCGCAAGCGTGCGCCTCGACATGCACGCCGTCGCCCGCGTTGAGCACCCAGCCGCAGATGCCATGCGCCATGGCCTCGCGATATACAAACGGCCGCATGCCAACGCCCTGCACAATGCCCGTCACATGAATATGCACATGTCGCATGCGGCTCTCCCTCATCAAAACCGACCAAAAAGGGACAGGTTTATTTTGGTAGGTAAAACGTTAAACCTGCCAAAACAAACCTGTCCCTTTTTGGCAGGTGCGCTACAGTCCTAGACTTTGCCCGGTGGCGGCGCAGGTGAGCTCGCCGTGCTTAACGCCGCGCAGGCCCAGCAGGCGGTCGGCCAGCTCGTAAACGCGCTCGCCGCGACCCTTGAGCGCCAGAATCTCCAAGCAGTTGTGGTGATCCAGGTGCACGTGCATGGTCGAGACGATCTCGTCGGTGTAATCATGCTGCACTTCGTCCAGGCGGCGCGTCAGGTCGCCGGTATGGTGGTCATAGATCATGGTGAGCGATCCGATGACCTGCTCGTCGGGCGTGCGCATCTGCTCCTTGGCGATCGAGGCGCGAATCAGGTCGCGCACGGCCTCGGAGCGGTTGGCCACGTCACCGCGGCGCGCGATCTGCTCGTCAAAGCGACGAAGCAGGTCATCGGGCGCGGTGACCGAAAAGCGGACCAGCTCGGAGCTGGAGCCACTGCATCGACAGCTCGCCTCGGCACCCGCGCCGTGAACATGTGCGTGCTCGCAGCCGTGCGCGTGCTCGTGCTCGGCCACGCTACACCAGCTTTACGGAGCCGACGGAGTTGTGGTCGGCCTCGATGGCGTCCTCGTAGCCCTCGAGCGCGGCATGCGCCTCGTGCAGCGCGGCCATGGCAGCCTCGAGCTTGGCGCCAATGCGCTCCATGTCATAATTCTCGGTCGCATGCAACAGCTGATGGCTCCACTCGTGAGCGAGCTCGATGGTGTCGTCGACCTGCTTGACGCTCATAGCAAGCTGGCTCATGTTCATTCCAACGTCATGCATGGGAATCTCCTTTTGTACGGGGCAATCCAGTGGTTCAGATTCTACTACGCCCGCCCTGAGCGCCGCCGCATAAGAAAACGGGTGCGAGTCCGTCTGACCCGCACCCGTTCACTGGGGGCTGTTTGTGTCTACCATACTATCCGTGGTCGTGCGCCCTGCACCCGGCGCTCCGGCGAGCGGTGCAAAACCGCTCATGGACGGCAGATACGTAACAAGCGTATTACAGATGTTTCTCCAGCAGCGCCTGAAGCCTTGCCTTGGGTAAGGCGCCGACCGAGCGGTCAACCTCTTCGCCGTTCTTAAAGACGATCAGCGTGGGGATGCTCATGACGCCAAACTTCATGGCCAGGTCCTGGTTGTCGTCGACGTTGCACTTGGCCACGGCAAGCTTGCCGGCAAGCTCGTTGGCGACCTCGTCCACGATGGGCGAGAGCGAACGGCACGGGCCACACCACGGGGCCCAAAAATCAACCAGCACGGGCAGGTTGTCGTTAACGATGGAATCGAAGTTCTCGGGGGTAATCTGCTTAATGTCAGCCATGGTGACCTCCATAATGCGACGCGGCTCGGCCGCGTAAAACTCAGTACGACCGTGCTTATACCCAGCGGCCCGCAAAGCAACCACTCGCGGGCGGCTCTTTTATATAATGGTGGGCACGCAAACGATTGGAGAGCGCATGCCCACGTCACAAAGCCAGAAAAAAGAAGCCATCGCCCAGGCCACCGAGCAGGAGCTCGCTTCGCTTGCGGCACGTGGCGTGCGCATCGCGGGCAACGCATGCTCGCCGATCGTGCTGGTCAAAGGCGATTTGGATGAGGCCGAGCGCTCGGGTGGCGAGCTTGCCGCCGGCGCGGATGGTGCCGCGCTGCGCAAGGCGCTCGGGGCTATCGGCTATGCACCCGAGGATTTCTGCGTCCTGGCAAGCGTTGCCGGCGCGGGTGACGGGGCGGTCGCGGCGGGCGAGGCTCTGCCGTGCGACCTATTCCGTGAGGCGCTGGAGACCTTGGACCCCGAGGCGGTGCTGCTGCTTGACAACAGTGCGGCCGATGTCATGCGCGAGACCTATGCCGACATGCTCGTGGCGATCGATGACTTCGATACCGCCATGCTCAAGCCCGGCCTGGTCGCCCACGTGCAGGGCCGCCGCGTGCTCGCGCTCGATGGCTTTGAGGCGGCGCTCACCGACAAGGTGGCCAAGCAGCGCATGTGGGCCTACATTAAGCAGCTGACCCCGGCGGCGGCTCCGCTGTAGCAGGCCTGCACCGGCAAGGCGACCAGGGCGGTTGAGTCGCGCCGCGAGTCCAGTGTCGCGCCCCTACATCACAGCGCGCAGCTCAAATCGGTCGCCGTTGATGCGGAACTGGCAGTTGCCGTTCATGCGCTCAACGGCAAGCTTAATGCTCTTGGTGCCAAAGCCATGGCCGGCGTGTTGGGTCACGGGCATGCCGTCGACCATACGCGGCGCGCGTCCAAACGTGTTGGAAACCAAAAGCAGCAACTGGCCGTCTTCAAGCCGCAGGTCAAAGTCGACAAAGCGCTTGCCTTCGGGGGCGGCGCTTGCGGCGATGATGGCATTTTCCAGGGCATTCGAAAGTACGCTGAACAGGTCGGCATCGCTCACGCGAACGGTTTCGGGCACGGCGGCGCGCAGGTCGGCGGCGATGCCGTGCTTGTTGATATCCGAGCTAAATGACGAAAGCGCGATGTTGACGGTCTCGTTGGCGCAGTAACGGCGCACGGCAGTGCGGTCGTTGGCCTCGCAGAGCTCATCGATGCGATCGAGCGCTTCGTCGGTGTGGCCCTCCTCAATTAAAACGGCCAGGCCGCGCAGGAAGTGCCGCATGTCGTGGCGAAGAATCGACAGCTCGCGTCCGGATTGGCGCCAGGCCTCGAGCTCTTTGATGGCGGAGTTGTCGCGCGTCTCGAGCATCCATCGCTCACGCTCGGCGACTTCCTTTGCCTCGTATTCGCGCAGATAGACGGCGAGAAACATAAGGTAGAAGGCGCAAAGGGCAAAGGCCAAAAACTCAACGGTCACCACCGAGCCCGAGTGGAACAGCGTGGTGTAGACGTTGGTGGCATAGTCAAAGATGTAGTAGACGAGCGGCAGTATCAGCAAGATCTCCAGCTCGGTAGGGCTTTTGATTGCCAGACGCGGGCCGATGTCGCGTGCCCAATGCAGCAGGATGGCAAAGACGGCGAGCGTGGTCGCGATGCGCGCCAGATAGTACGCGATCTGCGAATCGGTCGCGGCAAATGCAGCGATACCCATCCAGTTACTAAACTGGCAGCTCAGGTAGGCGCTGGTGAGGCCCAGTGTCGCAAGAAGCGGACTCAGACGGTAGCGCACGCACAGGTAGACGATAAGCGGCAGGTGTACGACGAGCGGATACGCCTGACGGGCAAGCAGTTCTCCGCCAACGGCATTGGCGATCGAGAAGGCGGCACCGGTTGCGGCGCCAACCCCCAGCAGTTCAAGCGAATGGCGCCGATTGATTTCGACGCCGCACAGCGCCGCCGAGGCAAAAACGCCAAAGAGCAGCGTCGTGGCGTGGTGAATCGCCCAAAGAACCATTTCGACCTGCGCAGGCATCAGCGCCTCCCGCCCTCAAAGCGCACCGCAAAGTAGGCATCTTGGAATCCTTGCTTGCTGCTGCGCGAAAGCGGAATGCTCGCGCCCGAGCGCATGACGATTTCCGTTCGATCGAAATGATCGATGTTGCGCAGGTTGACCTGGTAGCTGCGATGGCATTTAAAGAAGACCGCGTTTTGCGTCAGGCGGTCCTCGACGCTGCGGAACGACTCGAACGCCTCGATGTCGCGTCCGTCGCGCAGGTGGAAGACCACGTGCTTGTTGCGAGCCTCGGCATATTCGATGTCGGACAGGCGCAGGGCGTGGTAGCCGAAAGACGTCTTGATGACGAGCTCGTCGGTCGCCGACGGGCGCATGCTCGAAAGCTCGTCAAGCAGCTGCGCCAGGCGCTCGTATGCCACGGGCTTGAGCAGGTAGTCGAAGGCACGGACCTCGTAGGATTCCAGCGCAAACTCGGGCGACGAGGTGAGGAACACCAGGCGCGCGGCGGTGTCGGACTGGCGCAGCTCGCGGGCGGTGTCCATGCCGTTGACGAGCGGCATGATCATATCGAGCAGGATGATGTCGGCGCGCGACGCGGCGTGGCGGGCCAGCAGGTCCTCGCCGCGCGTGACGAGCGCAACGTCGACCGCCGTGCCCGTCTCGCTCGACCAACGGTCGATCATCCGGTGCAGCCTATCTAGAAAAGCGACGTCGTCGTCGCAGGCAATAATCTTGAGCATTCTGAGCCCCCTTAGTAGTTCGATTTTGCCACATTGGGTGCGAACCGCTTGCGGAGGCGTGTTCCATTTGCGCCCCACGGTGTGCAACTCGCGCCGAGCGGCAGGGTGTTAGAAAGTGCCGCCGCAAAATAATTCGTGGATAAACATGTCAACAGATGCTGGTGGCTGGCCGGGGATTATGCCAGCCGCCAGCGCCAAGCGATGCCGAGTATCGCGAGAGCATAGGGATAAGGGGAGCTGCACGATGAGGGAGAAGAAGATGGGGATGCGCGCCGCTCTGACGCGCCTGCTGGGCATCGCCATCGTGGCATGCGCACTCGTGGCGTCGCCGGCGGTGGCTGGGGCTGAGACGCAGGTCATGCCCGACGGGGTGAGGGCTGAGGTGTTGTCGCTCACGCAGGACGGCGCCAACTCCGTCCAAATCACCGAGCAAGGTAACTATGTGCTTAAGACGGCCGAGGGTGAGGTCACGCCCAAATCGGGCTACACCATCGACGTGCCGAATGCGACTCGGACTAATCCTGTGAGGATTTACATCGACGGCACGGTCTACGTGAACGCTTATTCGACCGCGTCGCTCAGTCAAAAGCGATGGCTGTTCAACATCAAACAGGGCAGCAATATCGAGTTCATCGGTATCAACAATCCGCGTATTTGCTTTCACGACAAGAGTGGAGGAGGCGAAGTTATAAGCGGGTTTTTGACCGACCGTTATTACGACGGGGGCTACAAAAAGGCATCGGGTGACATCTCGGTTGGCCTAAAGCTCGGCGACGATTCGAAAAACTTCTTCCTCTCGTACAACAGCGCGAAAGAACAAAGGGTGCCTTCGATTTCCCTCGGCAACACCAAGGGCAAGCTGTCTGCCAATTTCAACAACTTGAAGATTGAGGACTATGTTGGCAAGTCGCACAACTCTTTGGGCGAGGTTTCACCATACAGTATTCTTGAATATGCTGTGCCGGTCCGCCTGTTCCGCAGCAGCTTCTCCGATGACGGCAAGGGGAATGTTAATAAGCTCAACGCTACGTTTAACAAATGCGTGTTCTGGAACACATCTGGCGATTACAACGGTGCGGTTTCAATTGTGGGCAATCCTCGTGGCGGCGTGAATTCGGATGTTGCTTCGAGGCTGACCGCGACGTTCGAGGACTGCCAGTTTGGTTCCGATGCCGACAGCGGCATTTGGCAGACCAATAAAAAATATCCGACGGTCGAAGAGACCACTGAGTTCGCCCAGGTTCAGGAGACTGGAAAGTGCGCCGTTGCTGGCGTTATGGGTGTCACCAATGCCACGGTCAACCTCAACAACTGTACGATGGAGAACTTCCATAGCACGCGTTCAGACTCGACTGATAGC
>CAKUGX010000025.1 GCA_934654765.1 uncultured Collinsella sp.
ACGGAGAGCACATTAAGTGCTCTCCGGCTCGTGCGGAACTCGCGATCGACCTTATATGTCTGCCGCCCGGCGGCGGGGCTCCCGCACATCTCAACCTTGGCTGGGTTCTGGCTCAGTGGCAGTCGCTTCGCTTCTGCCCGCCTTAGTTGGTGTGGCGGTTTGGCGTTGGAGCGGTTCTTTTTCTGATATATGCTGGTTGCGGCTCTTCTTTTGGGAGGAGTCGCTTTTTTGTTGCTAGGAGGTTGGCCCGTGGTTGATGGGGAGATTCGTTCTGAGCTGCTTGCTGCGGATTGGAATGGCGAATGGATGCGTCTGCAGGCCGCTCGGCATCGGGCTGATGATTCTTTTGAATGGGATAAGCGAGCTCGACATTTTCGACCTCTTGAGACTGCCCCTTATGCTCGGGATTTTATAAAGCTGTTGGCACTTGAGCCCGGCGAGTCAGTGCTCGATATGGGGTGTGGAGCTGGGTCGATTGCTATTCCGCTTGCGCAAGACGGGCATCCCGTGATTGCAGCTGATTTTTCCCCTGCCATGTTGGGCACGCTTGATGCTGGCATTGAGTACTATGGGCTCGAGGATCGCATTACGCCGCTTGAGCTTGCTTGGGATGATGACTGGGATTTGGTTGGACCGGTCGCGAAAGCGGTGGATGTTGCCTTTGCCAGTCGGTCGGTTACGACGACCAATCTAAAAGACGCGCTTGCCAAGCTTGATCGAACGGCTCGTCGGCGTTGTGCTGTCACGATGGTCGCTAACTCCAGCCCGCGCTATGATCTGCACTTGATGAACGCTATCGGCGCCTCGGTTACCTGCAGCAATGGCTTTGTGTACGCTTTCAACATCCTCATTCAGATGGGTGCGTTGCCGCAGGTTACATACTTTGAATCGCCTCGTCGCGATACCTTCGATAGCCTTGAGGCAGGCGTGGCGGATTTTTCCCGTATGCTCGAGCATGGCAACGAGGATAAGATCGACCGCCTGCGCGACTATATCGCTCAGCACATGATCGAAAACCCCCATGCCGGCGAGCCGGGCTCCAAGGGCGTGCCGCAGGGGCGCTATATGCTCGACCATATCCGTAAGGTTCGTTGGGCGTTTATTGCATGGGAACCGGTCTCTGAATCCCGCTCGTAGCCCGTTTACAGCCCGCACTGCCCATCACCTCGGCATCCGCATTCTTTTTGAACTGGGCAAACGCGCTCCACACCGCGCCGTTCCTGCGCTATCGTGGGACAGCTCACGTAGATTAAGGCCCCGTCGCGGGGCACCCCATACATAGAAAGCGAGAACCCATGGCACTGACAGGAGCCCAGGTCAAGCAGCTTCGCAGCATGGCCCATCACCTCAACCCCGCCATCATCATCGGCAAGTCCGATGTCAACGAGGGCACCGTCGAGCAGACGGTCGCCTACCTGGAGAAGCACGAGCTCGTTAAGTGCTCCGTGCTCGATGGCTCCAGTCTTTCCGCCCGCGAGGCCGCCGAAGAGCTCGCCGAGCGCTGCCACGCCGAGGTCGTCCAGGTCATCGGCCGCAAGTTCTCGCTGTATCGCGAGTCCTCGCGCAAGGACATCGAGAAGATCAAGCTCGTCTAAGAGCCAATGATCCGGCGATCCAACACATAGCAAGCTTACGGGTGCCCAAGTACTTCGGGCGCCCGTTTTTTATCGCTCGACCAGTACGCGGTTGAGCCGCCCCTCCACCAAGCGCTCGTATAGACGCCGCGTCTCGGGCTCGGGCACGCCATTGACCTGCTCCCTCAGATGGTGCATATGCCCACTGTATAGCTCGACGATATCGCGCCGCCGCCCCGCCGCACTGTAGACACGCATGGCGCAGCGCACCATATCCTCACGCGCCGTTTCCTGTCGAAGCCCCGACTCCGCCAGCCAAATCGCCGACTGCAAATCGTTTTCTTCTAGAGCGGCATTGGCCCCCTTAATCATGCAATCGATGTACTTTGACTGCATAATGCGTCGCATACGCAAAAAATAGGTGGGATTACAGCCATTGGGAACATACAGCGGTCCGGCATAAAGCTGCTCAATCTTAAGGCACAGCTCAACTAAATGGGGCCCGCGCGCACCCGTGCGATTTCCCAAAACCTCGCGGCTTATCTGGTCAAACAGCCGTACATCGGTCTTGACGTAGTCGCCGTTGAGTCCGATGCATTCATTTTGGATGAGCACACACGACTTGCCATCCGGCGTCGGTCCCAAAGCCGACCGCAAGCGCGATATCGTCGAGTACAGGTTGTTGCGGGCGCTATTGAACTCGGCATGGGGCCACAACTCCATGGCCAGCGTCTCACGATCGACGAGCGCATCCATGCCCAGCGCAAGCCGCTCGGCAAGTGTCGCCGCCTTCTTGCGGCGCCACATTTTGTCCGTGATGGGAAACCCGTCGCGCTCGGCGCGAAACGCGCCAAAAATGCGAATCTCGATATGGTCAATGGTATCAACGGCTTCAACCTCGCCGGCCTGGAACAGGCGCTCGCCCTCCCCTTCCAAATCGTCGCGCAGCGAGTACCGCGACAGCTCGCGCACGGGAAGCTTCTTGCGAATCCTGGTCGCCGGCTCGCCCAGACAATGCATGGCAAGGCGCGCAAAGAGCCGATACGATGGCTCCAGAATCCCCGCGCGATTCATGGACATCCAGGCCGCAAGATCGCTATCTCGCCCCGCGCAGGCCAAATGCAGCGCCACCATCCAGGCCTCCGCTCCACCAACCTGCGTCTGGCTTATATCGAGCAACTCCGCTTCCTCGCGCACCGAAACCATCGAGGTGTTACGCAGATATGCCGCGCGCTCCAGCAGCAATGCGTTATCGCGCATGTACGCAATCGACTCCTCGGCAAGTTTGAGCACTTGGACCGCACGGAACTTTGCATTAACCGGCCGTCCCTCTGCCAGCGACTGCCAGCCTTCTAGCAACAGGCCAAACAGCTGAATCTGGTTGTCGCGCATGCGCACGGCAAAACGATCGAGCTCGTTGAACGCCGCGTCGTCGGTTACCGGCAGGCCGGAAAGGAGCCGCCGTGCCGCCAACACCATGCGCACCCAGATAGCCATCGCCTTAAGCCCACGTACGTCGAGCGCCTCCCGCACCACCGCCATCTCGTCGTCGCGCTCGTCGGTTCCCGTAAACGACCCGTCAAAGAGCTCCACCAGCATGCTATCGGCCCGTATAACAATCCCCGCGATGTCGAGCTCACAGTCGTAGGCCTTGCTCGTTTTGAGCTGCTGTAGAACGCCGCCGTCATCTCCCCGCTCGGTCAGGCATCGCTTGACCTCAATATGCGCGGACAGCATGTCGAGTGCGGTGTGGGACGTCTCAATTTCTGGCACGGCCAGGTTCGTAGGAAGCCCAAGCCCGTTGTCCCCATAGCAAACAGCCGCCAGTGTCTGGGCCGCCCTCCATGAAACAGGGTCTATTTCGCAGGCCGCTCGTTCGCCCCCGCGCTCGATGACCGATGCCATATAGCGAGCGAGCTTTGTATTGGACACGCTGACCGCTGCCAAATACACGCCAAGCGCCTCGGCAGGCGTTGGCTCTGGAGCCGGATCCTCGGCATCGATCGTGCCCAGCGCTGCTCGGCAGATATCGGCCCCGTGCCCCGTCAGAGCCAGATCGACCCCATACTGCCCAGCAAGTTCAAGGACCGCATCACGGTCCAAAAAGGCGTCCGCCAGGCCCATCGCCGCATCGCATCGGCCCGCCTTAAGCAAAATCCGGGCCGCCCTCGGAACAAGTTCGGGGCGAACCTCGGCCACCAACTTACGCAAGCGCAAGCGTCCGTTATCCTCCGTGCCCAGACACGTAAAACTCCGCTCGGCGGGGTCCAAGCCAAAGATCGGGTAGTCGCGTACGAAGTAGGACTGGTCGACCATCGATAGCCTCACCCCGCAAGCCTCGAGTTCTGCGATATTGCCCTCGCCCATCAAAATCATGAGACATGCCACGCAAAACAGTGCATTATTGTCGAGCGAAGCCAGATCGACAAGTGCCGCGCCATATACGTTGACAATCTCGTTTTCGAGCAGACCGGCTACGTCGCCTTGGCCATACAGACCCGTCTGCAATGCCGAAACGAGCTCGGGCACGCCCTGCGTAAGCTGATAAAAGTCGAGCGATGTGCTGATCGAAAACGCCGATGCCCACGCCGAATACTCATAGGCATGCACCTTGAGCATCTGCGCATTGATCTTAACCGAATCGCCCAGCCCATGAATCAGCTGACGATTTGAAGGACGGCAGGAGATAAAGACCCCTACCCCCATAGCGCGCAGGCCGCGAATCCTGTCGATGAGGTCTTCGGTATCGCGCTGATCGAGGTTTGGCACATTATCAATCGCGATAAGGGAGTGCGGTTTGTCTTTGAGTTCTTCGGTAACCACCTCGAGCTGCATAAACACCTCGCGCCCAATGGCGCGATCGGCCTCGATAATCCGCACGGGGCCTCGCGTCGGGTCGCATTTAACCTCATGGGTGTACTGCAGCAGCACCGAGGTCTTCCCAAACCCGTCGGGCGCATAAAGAACCACGATGCCGGCCTTTCGGCCCTTGGCGAGAAGCTCATTCATCAAGCGTTCGCGTCGCACCATATAGCCACCGCCCAGCGGCATCAGCTCGAGGTCGTCCATACTGCCCAAATCGTTTACCATGCCCGCTCCTCAACTCGACCGTATGGACACTGTAGCCGCAAGACCATACAAGCCGCGCTATGAATAGAGCGACCTTGTGTTTTAGGTTGTCTTTTGGTACGCAAGCGGCAAGTTTTTGTACAGCGAGGGCCGATTCTTATTAATCCCCCGACTAATCGGTCTTTAAGCAGGTAAATGAGCTTGTCAGCTTGTCCCATCTAAGCGGCAGTGTAACGCAAATGAACAAGGTTCAGCCATGTCATTCAACTCGCCTAGCACCCGCTACCGTCTACGACCTTTTAGTGGCATTTTTGCATAGAATCTGGTATGGAATGAATCAAGCTGTTTGACATCCGGCATTCGCCAAGCTTGCGGCAAGATTTTGGTCAAGCGGGCGGAAAGGGATAACAAAAAGGCCCCCGCAAAGCGGAGGCCTTAGGCAAGGCTATGTCGAGGTGCAGGATTCGCGCTACTCGCAGAGCGAAAGGGCAGCCTCGTCGGCAACGACAACGCAGTTGGTGTGCAGCTGCAGGATCGAAGCCGGGCACGCGGGCGTAACCGGGCCATAGCACATGTCATGCACGGCCTGAGCCTTGGCCTCGCCGTTGGCGACGACCAGGATCATGCGGGCATACATGATGGTCTGGGTGCCCATGGTGTAGGCCTGACGGGGAACGTCGTCGATGCTGTCGAACAGGCGGCTGTTGGCCTGAATGGTGCTCTCGGTGAGGTCGACACAGTGCGTGCCCTTGGAGAAGTGGTCATCGGGCTCGTTGAAGCCGATGTGGCCGTTGTTGCCAATGCCGAGCAGCTGCAGATCCGGGTAACCGGCGGCGGCGACGATCTTGTCGTACTCGGAGCAGGCAGCGGCGGCGTCGGGGTTGGAACCGTCGGGCACATGCGTGTTGTTCAGGTCGATGTTGATGTGATCGAAGAAGTTCTCACGCATGAAATAGTGATAGCTCTGGGGATCGTCGTGCGAAAGGCCGCGATACTCGTCCAGGTTGTAGGTGCTGACCTCAACAAAGTCGACGTCGCCCTTCTCGTACCAAGCAGCGAGCTGCTTGTAGGCACCGATCGGGGTGGAGCCGGTGGCAAGGCCCAGCACGCAGTCGGGCTTGAGAATAACCTGCGCCGAGATGATATTGGCCGCCTTGCGGCTCATATCCTCGTAGTCTTTAGCTTTAATGATCTTCATTACGCGTCCTTTCTCGTACAAGAGAGGCAAGGCTCCCCTTACAAGCACTTGCCCGCGGCCCGCGTCGGCCGCAACCAACGTGTGCGGCCACCAGGGCGAGGTCGCGTAATGTATGTGTCTCGTGTCTAGCCGCGTCGAGGCCCCTGCCCGTCCACGGTGACCCGAAGCCTTTTAGCTTCGGACAAATCCCATCTTGCCACGGAGGGCGTCCTCTTTCAAGGGCGCCCTCCGTAAACGTGTTTGAATTGTAGGCTAATGGCCACGTGCACTTGCTAGCGCTCGCGAGCAACGATGAGCTGGTCCATCTCTTCGACATGCACGCCAACGGAGCCCTTGATGCTCGAGAACTCAACAGAGTTGCACACCAAGATGGGAACCGTCACATCGTAGCCCTCGGCAGCAATTGCCTCGCGATCGAACTCAATGAGCACATCGCCCTTATGGACGATGTCACCCACTTGCGCATGTACGGTAAAGTGCTTGCCCTCAAGCTGAACAGTGTCCAAACCAACGTGGATGAGCACGTCCAAGCCATCGACCGTGTTAAGCGCAACGGCATGACCCGTGGGAAAAATCGCTTCGACCTTGGCGTCCGCCGGCGCGATCACGCGCGTTCCGGTGGGCTGAATCGCCACACCCTGACCCAAAAGACCGGTGGCAAACGTCTGATCGTTTACCTCGGAAAGCGGAATGACGTCGCCCGAGATGGGAGCATCCAGCGTAAGGACTCGACCACGCATACCAAAAGACCTTAGGACTTTAGTGAACATGCTCCCCCTCGGACATACCAATCGACCAAAATAGCCTTAACAGTTTACCACTTGGCACTCGTTTTTGACCATTAGGGAAGTTCGCGCTTGACAACCTCGACGATGTCGTCGACAACGCGCTGGGTCAGCTCGTGCGTCTCGGCCTCGGCCATAACGCGGACCAGCGGCTCGGTACCGCTCGGGCGCACCAGAATGCGGCCGCGGCCGTCAAGCTCCTTCTCGGCAGCAGCGACGGCATCCCAGATGGGCTGGCAATCGTCCAGACCAGCCTTGTTGTCGGAATGCACGTTGACGAGTACCTGCGGGTACTTCTTCATGATGCCGGCAAGATCGGTGAGGGTACGACCGGTGCGCTTGAGCACGGCCAGCAGCTGCAGAGCCGTCACCAGGCCGTCACCGGTGGTGTTGTGCTCCAGGAAGATGATGTGGCCGGACTGTTCGCCGCCGATGACGGCGCCGTCCGCGAGCATACGCTCAAGAACATAGCGGTCGCCCACGGCAGTCTGAACCATTTCGAAGCCCTGCTCCTTCATGGCAATGGAGAAGCCCAGGTTGCACATAACGGTCGAGACGATCTCGGAGTTGGCGAGCTTGCCGCGGGCAGCCAGGTCGGAGCCGCAGATGGCCAGGATGTAGTCACCATCGATCTCGTTGCCCTCGCTGTCCACGAACAGCACGCGGTCGGCGTCGCCGTCGTGAGCCAGGCCGATATCGGCATGGGTGCGCAGCACGAGCTCGCGCAGGGGCTCAAGGTGAGTGGAGCCGCACTCAACGTTAATGTCGGTGCCACAGTAATCGGTGTTGATGGCATGGACCGTGGCGCCCAGGCGCTGCAGCGCGGCAGGCGTGGTCTGGCAAGAAGCGCCATGGCCGCAGTCGACGGCAACGACTAGGCCATCGAGCCTCAGGCCATCAAGCGTATCGATGGCGTGGTCGACATATGCCTTGCGGGCGTCTTTCATCTTGATGATGTGACCCACGCCGGCACCGGTCGGCAGCGTGTCGGCAGCCATGGCTTCCTCGGACATGACCCAGGCGCTGATCTCTTCCTCGACCGCATCGGGAAGCTTCATGCCCTTGCGGCTAAAGAACTTGATGCCGTTGAACTCCGGCGGATTATGCGAAGCAGAGATGACGATGCCGCCATCGAGCTCGTTCTGGACGGTGAGCAGCGCCACGGCAGGCGTGGGGATGACGCCGCAGCAGTGCGGACGGCCGCCCTCGGCCATGATGCCGGCAGTCAGAGCGCTCTCGAGCATGGTGCCCGAAAGACGCGTATCGCGGCCGATGCAGATGTCTGGGCCAAGGAACTTGGTCGCCGCGCGGCCCAGGCGAAACGCGAGGTCGCACGAGAGGTCGGCGTTGGCGACGCCACGGACGCCATCGGTACCGAAGATGTTCTGGGGCATAGGATCGCTCCTTCCCTAGCAGGCGATATACAACCGCCCACCCTAGTCGAAAAAGAAAAGCGGGACCCGCCGAGGAATCGGCAGGCCCCGCTTGTACATTGTATCTCGTAAGGAGATAAAACCTTAGCGCTTGGAGAACTGGGGAGCGCGGCGGGCCTTCTTGAGGCCGTACTTCTTGCGCTCGACCACGCGAGCATCGCGCGTAAGGAAACCGGCCTTCTTGAGGTCAGCACGGTAGTCGCCAGCGTTCAGAAGAGCGCGGGCGATGCCCAGGCGCAGAGCGCCGGACTGACCGGAGATGCCGCCGCCATCGCACAGAGCGATAACGTCGAACTGACCGGCGGTGTCGGTCACCTTGAAGGGAGCAAGGGCGTTCTCAACGAGCTGATGACGGCCGAAATACTGCTCGGCGTCACGCTTGTTGATGGTCACCTTGCCGGTGCCGGGGACGAGACGGACGCGGGCGACGGCGTTCTTACGACGGCCGGTACCCTGGTAGACAACGGTGTTCTCAGCCATCTTTAAGCCTCCAGCTCAATCTTCGTGGGGTTCTGGGCAGCATGCGGATGCTCGGCACCAGCGTAGACCTTAAGCTTGGTCATCTGGGCACGGCCGAGGGTGGTCTTAGGCAGCATACCGCGAACGGCGCGCTCGATGACCTTCTCCGGGTGCTTCTCCATAGCCTGGCGGAAGCTCTCAGCCTTGAGGCCGCCGTTGTAGCCGCTGTGGCGATAATAGGTCTTCGTGTCGGCCTTGTTACCGGTAAGCTGGACCTTATCGGCGTTGATGACGACAACGAAGTCGCCGCAGTCGCTGTTGGGCGTGAACTGGGGCTTGTTCTTACCGCGCAGGATCATTGCGATCTGGGTGGCAAGACGGCCCAGGACAGCACCATCGGCGTCGACGAGAACCCAGTTGCGCTGGACCTCGCCCTGCTTGGCGTAGTGAGTCGATTTCGAAATCACTTAGACTCCTCCATGTACAGTACGTGTTGTTACAGAGATTCACGGGGCTCTGCAAGTAACCCGTCCATATTACCCCGCTCGCCGTACGAGTCAACAGGTATTTTGGCTCCGACCAGAGTTTCTGCACATGTCATCCACGAGCCGTGATTTTCCAGCTCTTTAGCTGTTGTCATTTTTTAAGGGTTCGCCGTCGCTAGCGCTCAACGAACTCTTGGATTTCCGCGAGCAAGCGCTTTGCCTCCTGGCGGCCCTGGATATACAGGTCGAGAAGCTTGGCCGGATCATGCTCGACATGGCCGACCTCGACCGGCTTTTGCGGAGCGACGACCAGCGCACGGCCCTCGCGCTCATACTTCCACAGATGCATGCGCTGGATGTTATAGCGGTCGTGGCGCGTCTCGATAGCCTCGAGCAGATAGGGGTAGTCGGCATAACGGGCGCGCGCCGCCGGCAAAAACTCGTAGGGCTTTTTCTCATACGAGCGTTCCTGGGTGACGATGACGACCGCGCGATCGAAGCCCGCCTCCTCGAGCACATGCTCGATGGGAACCGAATCGGCCACGCCGCCGTCGACGTATTTGTGCCCGTCAATCTCGACCGGCGGCGTCACCAGCGGCAGCGACGTCGAAGCGCGCACGGCGTCGAGGTCGAGCACGGCGCTTTTGACCGGCAGGTACGCGGCGGTTCCAAAGAGCATGTCCGTCGCGACGGCGTACATCTCGATGGGGCTCGCGTCGAACGTCTCGTTGTCAAAGGGATCCAGGCGGTCCTGGACATCGTTGAAGATAAAGTCGTAACCCACAATAGAGCCCGTGGACGCAAACGACGCGGCACCCATGTAGCGGTTGTCGTTGCAGAAGGTCAAATTGACTCGGTTGGTGCGACCGATCTGGTGCGACTTGTAGTTGACGCCATTGAGCGCACCGGCCGAGACGCCGTACACCGCCGGAATTTCGACACCGGCCTCCATGAGAACGTCGAGCACGCCGGCGGTAAACTGCCCGCGGAAGCTGCCGCCCTCCAGGACGAGCGCGACCTTGCCGGCGTTCTTTGCCTTATCTTCTGCAGTCATATTGACCTCCTGCGATTGCGTTTTGGCTTTCTTCTACCCAGTTTTGGAATGGAGGGCGCACGGGTTTTGGAGTTGAGGGGGCGGCCGGCGGAAAGCGTGTCCCGTTTTGAGCGTCGATTCCGGGACGCGGTTTCCGCCTGGGATCCCATTGGGAAACTGCATCCCACTCTGCGTTGCCGCGGCGTTTTCTTTACGCCCGCGCCCTGCACAGAGTTCGATTCTCCGCGGTACGGACTAGAAATAAAAAGGCAGGTAGATATGGGTATCTATCTGCCTGTAACTGATGGTGGAGGCGCGGAGAATCGAACTCCGGTCCACGAAAGCCCCCTGATTGGCATCTCCAAGCTCAGTCGCTGGTTTAGTCTCGGACGCTTTGCGCACAGCGACACGCTCGCGGCGTCCTAACCGGTTCGGTCTTAGCCCGCGCCATACCGATTACGTGCGCAGGAGCATTCCCCTAAAATGACGTCGCGCCGGTGTCGGGGAAATCACCGGGTTGACGCGCTGCTATAAATTAAGCAGCGAGAGCCATAGGCTCAAAAGAAGAGTTGTTGTCAATTCAATTTGACGGTACCCCTGTTTAACGAGGCGAGGAGACCTCGGCTTGCTTCCTCTCTCAGAGCTATCGTGTCGAAACCAGTCGCCCCCGAATGTTGGGAAAGTCTGGATGGCATTGGGCACACGAGCACCCAACAACCGTCGACTTTTCAAGGAACATGCGAGGCGAGCCCCGCTTGTGGAGTGTTATCTTACCACGTTCTGAAAGCGGACAGCTGTTCTATGCACGAGCTGTGAAGACCCCAATGTGCGCTGCACTTCGCACTTTTGCTACCGATCGCGTCACGTATATTTTCGCTGAGCAAAACAACTCGTCGAAAGGACCGTTATGGATACAAAGCAGCAACTCGTCAATGCCCTCGCAGGCCTGGGCTCAACCATTACCGAAGCCATGGATGTCATCGAGGGCTTTGTCCCCTGCGGACATCCCGCCCTCACGGTGTCGAACGCACTCGTCGCGCTGAACGCTGACGATGACGCAGCTCTCGCCCAGCAGCTCGAGACCGTCGAGGGCTTTATCGACCACGTGAGCGAGAACCGCGGCGTTACCGCACATCACGATCTCTTTGTTGAACTCGTGGGTCCCAAAGCCGATCTGCTCGTAGCGATCCGCGAGGTAGGCGCCCTTATGCAGACCGCAGGCGTCAAGAACACCAAGGTCAACGAGTGGGTCTACCGCAGCCTGGCCGCACTGAACGATTCCGACGAAAAGGCCGCCGAGAAGCTCGCCGAAGCCCCCGCCATCAAGGCTGCGCTTTTGTAATTTGAGGATGTTAAGGATGCGTGCCCTTCCGAGCGTTGACGTTCCGAAGGGCACGCAGACAGCCAGGCACTATCGGGATACCTGACCACCACGTTCGGCCAAAGCCAGAATCGGCATCATTTGGCGTGGCGTTTTTGCTGCAATATCGGCATGTTCGAGCAGCTTGCGATCGTTGGTCACCAAGTAATCGACCTGCGCGCGCTTGCACGCGGCAAGCACCAAGTTGTCCTCGTAATCGCGATGGAGCGCCAAGTATTTGTCGGCGAGCCAAAGGTCCGACGCATCTGCGCCCACGGCTGTGGCGTTTTCGGTCATGTTCCGAACAAACGCCAGCGCCGCATCACCAATTGCACGGGCAGACGCCTCGTCGAGCGCTCCCCCGTTGGCAAGAACGCTGCGCTTTAATTCGTGCTGGACAACGTACAGCACGTCCTTGGCGATGTGCACAGGAAAGAACAACAACGCTCCCGCCTCCGCGGCCTGTCCGATAAAAGCCCGCGCGACAAGCGACTCGGCATGGTCGACGCAAAACGAGTCAACCCATACCTTGGCGTCCACCATGATTTTGAGAGGCGTCCCGCTCACAGGATCATCCCCTTTTGACGATAGTGTTCGTCCATGGCCTCCGCATAGACCGTATCCCAATCGCGGTCAGCGGACCCGGGCGACGCAGCGATACCCAAGTTCGCATAGAGCTGATCCGCCGCCGCCCACGACGCGGCAAACGGGTACCCGGGTGCGATGGCGTGCTGCCGGTCGTCGACGGCCGCGAGCACCTCCTCACACTGGCCGCCGCCCTGCGCGACCTTGGCCACAACCTTTTTGATGAGCTCGGGCAGTGACCCGCCCGAGAGCCGCAGCGCCTCCTCGGCACGGTTCTTGACCTGGCGATCCACACGAACATTCACCTGTGCCATGCTGCTAACAGCACCCACGTCGATCACGCTCCCTTCACTTGCTAGCACTGCTAGCACCACTATATAGAGACGCTAGCAAGCGGTCAAACGCAAAAAGCCTGCACCCGAATGGCGGCATGCCATCCGGGTGCAGGCCAAATAACGTGGGCGAACACACCCGCTACCGCAGATACGCTTTCGCGTTGCCCAGGCTGTACGCAATCGTTGAGCCGTTGTGCAGCAGCGACGACGCCTGCGGAGTAATCGCGCCGGTAATGCCCAGCGCCAGGAGCGCCGAGTTGGTGAGCATCACCTTGGAATACGAACCCGTCAGACGGTCGATAAGCCCCTGGCTCATGCGGCGTAGACGCACGATTGCAGCGAGATCGGTATCCGCCAGGATGATGTCGGCGACCTCTTTGGCGATGTCGCTTCCGCCGCCCATGGCCAGGCCCACGTCGGCCAAACCCAGCGCCGGCGAGTCGTTGACGCCGTCGCCCACCATGGCAACATGGCGCCCCTCGCCCTTAATGCGTTCCACATACGCGTACTTGTCCTCGGGCAGCAGCTCGGCCTTAAACTCGTCAACGCCCGCCTCGCGCGCAATGCGCTCGGCCGTGCGCTCCGAATCGCCCGTGAGCATAACGACATGCTTAACGCCCAACGCATGCAGGTCGGCGATGGCCTCGCGAACCCCGGACTTGAGCGGGTCCTCGATACCGAGCACGCCGACGACCTTTCCATCGACCGCCAGATACAGTGGCGACAGGCCCTGCATCTGGGACTCGATTTGCTCCTTAGTCTCCGCCTCGAGTTGGGCATGCTCGTCCTCAAACACAAAGTGTGCCGAACCGACAATCGCGCGTCGCCCCTCAATGGACGAAGCAATGCCGTGCGCCACGATGTATTCGACGGCGGCATGGCGCTCGCGATGCTCGAGCCCGCGCTCGCCCGCGGCGTTGACGACGGCGCGGGCCACAGGATGCGGAAAATGCTCCTCCAGGCAGGCGGAAAGGCGCAGGACCTCGTCCTCGCTCCAGCCATCGGTCGTCAGCACGCAGGCCAGGCGCGGCTGGGCCTCGGTGAGTGTGCCGGTCTTATCAAAGACAATGGTGTCGGCCTTGGCAAACGACTCAAAGTACTTAGCGCCCTTGACCATGACGCCCATCTTGGCGGCGTCGCTCATAGCGGTCATGACGGCGACCGAACCCGTGAGCTTGAGCGCGCACGAGTAGTCGACCATCAGCGCCGCGGAGGTCTTAATGAGACTGCGCGTGGTGAGCGCGACCAGGCCCGCAAGCAGGAAGTTCCACGGAACGATCTTGTTGGCGAGGTCCTCCATGTGCGACTGGCCCTCGGATTTGAGCGAGTCGGCCGTCTGAACGAGCGAGACGATTGAGCGCAGTTTGGTCTGGGCCGTGTTGGCGCGCACGCGCACCAGGATGCTGCCGTCCTCGACGACGGTGCCGGCAAACACGTCGTCGCCCACGCTGCGCTCGACGGCCAGCGGCTCGCCGGTCAGGGTCGCCTGGTTGACCATGGCGCTCCCCTGCTCGACTACGCCGTCGATGCAGATGGACATGCCGGTGCGCACGGCGACCAGGTCGCCGGGTTCAAGCTCGGTGGCGGCGACGCTCACCTCGGTGTCACCGACAACCTTTTGCGCCTTGTCGGGCACATCGAGCAGCGAGTTAATGAGCTCGTTTTCGCTCATGGCGCGCGTGTAGTCCTCGAGCAGCTCACCCACGTTGAGCAGGAACATCGTCTGGCCCGCGGTGTCGACGTCGCGCTTGACGAACGAAATGCCGATGGCCGACGCGTCGAGCACGGGGACGGTCAGGCGCGGCTGCGCGAGCTCGTGGAGGGCTGCGCGCAAAAAGGCCATGTAGCCGGCAACGACAAAGACGGCACGCAGCGGCGTGGGCAAAAACCAACGGCGCGCGTAGTGGACGCCGACAAGCGTGGCCAGGTCCATAACCAACTTGTGCTTGCGCGGCTCGAGCTGCATCACGTAGCCCGACTTGGCATCGGCGATGGCCTGGGCATCGAGCGCGCCGACGGCGGCCAGCACGGCGTCGCGGCGCGGCTCGTCGTATTCGAGCGCCATCTGCCCGATGCGTCCGTAGACGCGCACCTTGTGCACGCCGTCGATTTCGCCGCTGAGCTTTAGAAGCGCATCGAGATCGCTCTCTGGCACAGGACCCGCCAACTGGAGGCGGGTCCTGCCGGGGATCTCGCTGATAATCGAGAATCTCATAGTTTGTGCCTGGGAGCGCTACTCGGCCGCGTTGTCCGCGTCAGCCTCGCTCTGGGTGATGTAGGCAGCCTCGGCAACCATGTCATCGACATTGGCCTTGGCCTGCTCGACCATGTCCTGGTAGCAGTTCTTGACGCGCATACCGCATGCGATGCCCTGCACGCAAGCGTTCTTTACCGGAGCGCTGGTGAGCAGCTTGATGCCCGCCGTACCAAGCAGAAAACCGCCACCGACAAGCAAAGTGTTAAACGTCGACTTCTTCATGTTACGTCTCCCTTTTGCCGCACGAATCGCGGCGTGGTGCCTCCGCACCCGAGTTACCAAACTTGCTCGAGCACACTATCGAAAAATAGTTTATCCAACAATTATGGTCAGCCATAACTAACTTTTTGGAAATTTAAGGTCAGGAAATCTCCGGCTTCCGGCAAACCACTCGTCGCGAAAAGCATCCGTGGCATCAGAGAATGCTCCTCCTCAGCCCCACAGATCGAGGTCTAATACTTTTCTGCGAAGTGAACGAGTGAAATCAGACCCCCGAAGCATCCGCATTTTTCGGCAGCAAAACCGCAGGAAAAACTCGACAAAACCGCAGGAAACAACCTCCAAAATGTGTCGATGCTTCGTGGGTCCAAATAAGGTCGTTCACTTCTAGGAAAAGTATTAGACAACGATCCGCACTGCCCCGCAGCATGACAAAGGGACTGTCCCTTTGTCATGCTGCGAGCGCTTTCTTGATAAGAGGGACGGATCGGTCGGCCAAATACAGCGGAATATTGAGCACCCCATCGTCAAGCCTCAGGTTCTTAAGGGAGTAACGGACTCTCAACGGGGTCGTCTCCGCATGTTTGTCGGCATAGTATTTCAGACTCTTGGAATGAATGACCTCCCCCGATTTGACCTCAACGGGAACAATATTGTTTCCGACTTGAATCAAAAAATCGACCTCATGCTTTGGTTTCTCGTTAGTCCAATAGCGCGGAGCGGCATCCAGCTGCGGAAGCAACGCCTGAAGCACGTAGTTCTCGGCAAACGAGCCTTTGAACTCAGAAAAAATCGCGTCCGAGATGGCGAATGCCGAAGCATCGAGCTTTGCCATACGGCGCAGCAAGCCAACATCAAGACAGTAAACCTTAAAGGCCTTGAGATCATCGTAGGCCGAGAGCGGTATTCCGCCGCCGGTATTAAGTCGCGCCGACGTGATCAGACCGGCATCGGCGAGCCATTCCAGAGCGTCCTCATATTCGCGGGCACGAGCCCCCTCGCGAACCGCACCCCAAACAAACTTTTTATTCTCGCGCGCCAGCTGCGTTGGAATTGAGTTCCAAATTTGCGAAAGCTTAGCGAACTGTGCACGACCACCGTGCTTGGCAAAATCACGCTCATAGGAATCCAAGAGGTCGGATAACACTTTATCAACCTGAGCAATGTCACCCGTTTCGACCCACCGACCAAGAGCTTCCGGCATGCCACCGCATGCAAAATAGCGGCGAAGGTGCTCGACGAGTCTGACATGAAAGAAATCCGGTACCGCCTCGATCTGATCCAGACCGCCAAGATACGCATCATAGTTTGAGGCGCCTTCGGCCTTTAAAAACTCAGAAAAGCTCATGGGGTGCATCTCCATGAACTCGACCTTTCCCACCGGAAAGGCACTCGTCTCGCGGGACAAGCGAACACCCAGCAAAGACCCTGCGCACGCAACGTGATATTCGGGGGCCTCATCGCAAAAATACTTGAGAGCACCAACTGCAGAGGGGCAGTCCTGGATCTCGTCAACAATAAGCAGCGTCTCGCCAGGATCGATGGGCTGGCCAAACGCCAAGGATAGATTTGAAATAATGCGCCGCGGATCACGCGTGCCCTCGAAAAACTGCGCATATTCGCTTTGAACCCCGGGGGATGGCTCCTCCAGCGTCAGGTATACGCAGTTGCGATACGAGGCGCGGCCGAACTCCTTGAGCGCCCACGTCTTTCCAACCTGACGCGCTCCTTTAAGGATGAGCGGCTTACGATACTCCGACGCCTTCCAAGCATTAAGCTTGGCGATGATATCCCGCTGCATGACCGACCTCCCGCAAAAAACTTCCGTAAATGTGAGATTTCTCACATTTTACCCTGGGTAAAACGTGATATTTATCACATTTACGGAAGTTTTAGGGCAGTTTTGTTACATTTTCATCATATACAATGAAGTGTGACAGAGGGACTGTCACTTTGTCACATTCTTACAGCTGCCAGGTTGCTGCTTCCTTTTGCAGTGCGACCATGCGGGCGAATTCTCCGCCCGCTGCCTTGAGCTGTGCCGGAGCGCCCTGCTCGGCAACCACGCCGTCCTTGAGCACGACGATCTTGTCGGCATTTTCAACCGTGCGCATGCGATGAGCGATCACGATGACCGTTTTGCCGGCGAGCAGGCGAGAAAGTGCCTGCTGCACCACGGTCTCGTTCTCTACATCCAAGCTCGCCGTTGCCTCGTCCAACAGCACGATCGGCGCATCCTTGAGCAACGCACGGGCGATGGAAATGCGCTGGCGCTCGCCACCGGACAGCTTGGAGCCGTTCTCGCCAATCATGGTGTCATAGCCCTGCGGCATGCGGCTTACGAACTCGTCGCAGTTGGCGGCACGCGCGGCCGCGAGGACTTCCTCGTCGGTGGCATCGCGACGGCCCAGGCGGATGTTGCCCATCACCGTGTCGTCGAAGAGCAGCACGTCTTGGAACACAATGGCGTAGTCGCGCAGCAACACCTCGGGATCCACGCCTGCAACATCCACGCCACCCACGGTAACCTCGCCCGCGGTGGCATCCCAAAAGCGCGCGGCCAGTCGGCTCACCGTAGACTTGCCAGAACCCGAAGGACCGACCAGTGCCGTGACCTCGCCTTCCTTAGCGGTAAAACTCACATCGGTAAGAACTTTCTCGCCGGCGCGGCCGTCCTCGCCCGCACCATAACCAAATGCCACGTGATCGAACACCACGTCGTGGCCCGCAGGCTCAAACTTCTCGTCGCCCTGCGCCACGGGCTCCTCCATGATGGAGCGCATGCGCTTGGCCGAAGACTCGGCGGCAAACAGCTCGGTCATCAACATCAACGCCTGGTCAAAGGGCGCATAGATGCGGCTCACCATAAGCAGGAAGGCAAACATCACCAAAAAGTCGACCTGGCCGGCAGCGACCATCGCGGCGCCCGTGACCAGCGTAGAAGCGATCCCCAGGCGCAAAATGACAAAGGCGGAGTTGACCAAAAGCCCGTTAACGAGTTCTCCCTTAGTGGTCTCGCGCTCCTCGGCATCGATCACGGCGTTGAGGCCCTCAAGATAATGCGCCTCCTGATTGGTGGCGCGAATCTCGCGCACGCAGTCGAGCGTCTCCTGGATCGCCTCAGTGACTTTGACCTTCTCGGCGCGAACACGGTCGAACACCGGGACCATGGGGCCACGCGTCAAATACAGCACGGCAAAGGCCACGGGAACGCTCCAAAACGCCGCAATCGCCAGCTGCCAGCAAAAGAACAGCGACGCCACGAACACAATGGCGCTTGCGATGATGGCACCCCAAAGCTCTCCCAGCACGTGGCTGTAGGCGTGCTCCATGGTCTGGACATCGCCCATGATGGTCTCGGTTAAATCAGCCAGATCGCGACGACCAAAAAACGACAGTGGCAGCTTGCGCAGGCGCTCCGCAATCTCCATACGCTGCTTGCCGCACTCCTCGTAAAAGATGCAGTAGGTGTAGTAATACTGCTGCCAGTTAGAGGCAAAGAGCAGCACGAAAAAGACCAGGAGGCCGCCCACGATCGGCAGGGCATCCGGCAGGTCAGCCCCGCTGGCGAGATGCTCGACAAAGCCGGCCATAACCAGGAATAAAAAGCCCATGCCGGCCATGGTAATAAGATTGGTAAGCGTGGTCCAGAAAATGCCGCGTCTTACGCCGGCGATGCCTTTATCGGATAGGAAATACTTCTTTTGGAATGAGGCGAACATTTAGGCCTCGCCTCCCTTCGCGGCGGCGATATCTGCGGTCGCTGCAGTGATTTTCCAGCTCGCTGCCTGTTCGTATTCGGCCCACATCTTGGCATATAGACCCTCTTGGGACAGCAACTCGGCATGGGTACCCGACTCCTGCACGCTGCCCTGGTTGAGCACCACGATTTGGTCTGCGCCCACTACAGTCGAGAGTCGGTGCGCAATCATAATGACCGTGCGACCCGCCGCCAGCTTGCTAAAGGCGCGCTGGATGAGCGCCTCGTTCTCGGGGTCGGCAAACGCCGTGGCCTCATCGAGCACCACGATAGGCGCGTCTTTAAGGATCGCGCGGGCGAGTGCCACGCGCTGGACCTCTCCGCCCGAAAGATATGCTCCGCCGGCACCGAGCATGGTATTGATGCCCTGTGGGAGCTTGGCAACGATATCGTCGCACTGAGCTGCGGAGAGGGCCGCACGTACTTCGTCGTCGGTGGCAGTCGGCCTGGAGGCGCGAACGTTGTCGGCAAGCGTCTGGCGGAACAGCTGGTTGGTCTGGAACACAAAGGCGACCTGGTCCATAAGCTCGTGCGGATCCATATCGCGAACGTCCACACCACCTACGAGCACTCGACCCGCAGAAACATCCCAAAAACGCGGGATCAGGCTCGCGCACGTCGACTTTCCGCCGCCCGAGGGACCCACCAGCGCAAGGGTGCTACCGGCAGAAACGTTAAAGCTCACATGGTTGACAGCGGGCGCCTCGGCACCCTCGTACGTAAAGCTCACGTCATCAAAGCGTACATCACTGCCAACAGGATGCTTGGGCTGAGCGGGCACGGGAAGCTGCTGGGACTCCATAATGCTGCGGATGCGGGCCAGCGAATCGGCGCTCATCTGAGATGCCTCGCCCACAAACATAAGCTTGGTCATAGCCGTCGGCACCACAGCAGAGAAGATCGCGTAAAAGGTGAAGTTGGTCAAAAAGTGTGCGAAGTCCGTCTCGCCTGGTGCCAACAGCAGTGCCACAGGCAAAAAGAACGCCACGAGACCATTGAGCGCGGTTAGGTTGAGCACCTGCGGGCCGCGGCAGAACGTACCCGCATAGTCTTGCGCCAGGCGCGCGTACTCGGCAATCGCATCGTGGAAAGCCTTAAAAGAGTAGACCGTCTGCTGAAACACCTTGACCACAGGAATGCCGCGCACGTATTCGGTGCCGGTCTTGTTCATCTTGACCAGCGCACCCATGTAGGCCTTCATGAACTCGGCGCCCTTACCGCTCATCATGGTGGCCATGGCGCCAAACGAAATGACGACCGAGATGAGGCATGCAGCACCCAAACGCCAATCGAGAGCAAAAAGCAACACGAGCAGGCCCACGACCATGGCGGCGGCGCCCGCGGTATCGGGCAGCATGTGCGCGAGCAGCGTCTCGGTAGAGGCGGCACACCCGTCTACGATACGACGCAACTCGCCGGTGGCGTGCGTGTCAAAGTAGCCAAGCGGCAGCTTAAGCAGATGCTCGCTCGTAGCCTTGCGGATATTGGACGCGCAGCGAAACGCAGACAGGTGCGTGCACATGAGCCCCACGAAATAAGCTACGATGCTTGCCAGGGCAAAACCCACGGCCCACCAGCCATACATCGCGATGTCGCAGGCTTCACTCCAGTTAGGTGCCACGGCGATCAAATCGCGCGCGACAAGCCAGATGCACACGTACGGGCCAAAGCTCAGCAGCTGTGAGAGCGCCGAAAGCACCATGCCCAAATACGTTAGGAATTTACGGTCGCCGGCATATGCAAGCAGCTCGCCGATACCGCCACCTTCCTTTTTTGATTCCTTTGCCATGAGATTCCTTTCTAACGGCTTGAGAGTTAACCGTAATGAACTTATCATTGATTGTTAGCC
>CAKUGX010000026.1 GCA_934654765.1 uncultured Collinsella sp.
GTGCTCGCCAAGCGCTATCGTGTCTGGGCCACCAAGGGCAATTTCAATAACCTGATCGGCATGCCGCTCACGGTGCTTTCCGCTCCGGCCGATACCGAGGTCCTGGTGCTCGAGATGGGCATGAACCATTTCCACGAGATTGAGCGCCTGTCCCAGTCCGCCAATCCCAACCTTGCCATCGTGAGCAAGATCGGCACCTCTCATATCGGCATTTTGGGCAGCCGCGAGAACATCGCCCGCGCTAAGGCCGAGATTGTCCAGGGTATGTGCGCCGCCGGCGACTTCTTGCCGCTGCTGGTTTTGGGCGGTGAGGACGACTTTACGCCGTTCATTCGCGATACGTTCGCCCAGCCTGCTGGTATCGATGTGATGCTGGCCGGCGTCTCGGACGATGATGAGGTCCGCGCCCGCGAAGTTCGTGTTGATGACGAGGGCCGTCCGGTCTTTACGCTCGATTTTGGTCAGGGCGAGACAATCGATACCATGCTTGCTATCCCCGGCGTGCAGTCCGTTCCAAATGCCGTTAAGGCCGCCGCGGTTGCCTATCGCCTGGGCGTGACGCCCGAGCAGATCGATGCTGCCTTTAGGGGCCTCACGATTACCGGTCACCGCCAGGAGATCAAGCGCGCCAAGAGCGGTGCCCGCGTCATTGACGATTCCTATAACGCCAGCGCCGAATCCATGGCTGCTGGTCTCGATCTACTGTGCTCGCTTTCGTGCAGGGGGTCTCGCATGGCGATCCTGGGCGAGATGGGCGAGATGGGCGATGAGGCTCCTCGCATGCATGAGCTCGTAGGCGCCTATGCCGCCGCCAAGAAGCTCGACATGCTGGCGTGCGTGGGTGGTGAGCTGGCCCAACTTATGGCCGATGCCGCGCGCATGATGGGTATGGACGAGGACCGCATCCAGGTGTTCTCCGATTATCAGCAGGTGCTCGACCGCATGGGCGGCGCGCTTGAAAAACATGATGTTGTACTGGTCAAGGGTTCCCGCTTTGTTGAGCTCGACCGCTTTGTGGAAGGTGTGTGCTAGCCCATGTTCGGCAATCCCTCGTATCCAACGTATCAGGCTTTTTTGGGGCTTGGCATCGCCGCTGCCATTGCGCTGCTGCTCATGCCGTGGTGGATCAAGCTGCTTAAGGTCGAGGGTATCGGCCAGCAGGTTCGTGCCGACGGCCCCAAGCGTCATTTGGTTAAGCAGGGAACGCCCACCATGGGTGGCGTTGTCATCCTCGTCGCGATCTCGCTGACCTGCCTGCTGATGGGCAAGCTCACCACCGAGCTCGTGCTCGTGCTGCTCGCCACGCTGGCGACCGGCGTGCTGGGCCTGATTGACGACCTGACCTCCGTTACGCATGGGCGCTCGCTCGGTCTGACGCCCCATGCCAAGATGATCGGTCTAACCATTATCTGTGTCACCTTTACGGTACTTGCCGTTAACTGGTGCGGCGTCGCCCCCGAGATTCGTTTTCCCGGCGGCCTGACGATTGACCTCGGTGTTCTTTCGACCACTATCTGCGGCCTTTCGTTCCCGTGGCTCTACATTGTCTTTTGCTGGCTGATGATCGCCGGTCTTTCTAATGCCGTGAACCTGACTGATGGCCTTGACGGTCTTGCTGGCGGCACCTCCATGATTGCCATGCTCGCCATGGCTGCCATGGCGTTTTTGCACGGAGACGTGAACCTGTCCATCTTCTGCACCGCGTGTGCCGGTGCCTGCTTGGGCTTTCTGTGGTTCAACTGCTATCCGGCGAGCATCTTTATGGGCGATACCGGCTCGCTTGCCCTGGGCGCCGCGTTTGCCTGCACGTCCATCATGACCAACACCGAGGTCGTCTCCCTCATCATCGGCGGCCTGTTTATCGTTGAGACCCTGTCGGTCATGATTCAGGTTGTCTACTTCCACTTTACGCACAAGCGCGTCTTCCTTATGGCGCCCATCCATCATCATTTCGAAAAGAAGGGCTGGGCCGAGACCAAGGTCGTCATCCGTTTTTGGATTATCGCTGCGGCCTTTGTTGCCGTTGGCCTTGCTTTGTTCTTCCAGTTGGGATAGTGGTCTTTCATGCCTCTTGCTGATGTCTTTAGCCTGCTCGTTTTGGGTCAGGGCAAATCCGGTCTCGATGTCGCCCGCTGGGCGCTGGCACATCCCGAGCGCGTAAGCGCCGTTACCGTGTATGGCGGCGGCACCTCTGAGCCCAATGACGCCACGCGTGCGCTCGAGGCTGCTGGTGCGTCGTTTGTCTATGGGACCGAACAGGTCGAGGGCGCCTATGACGTATGCGTGACGTGCCCGGGCATCTCGGAGTTCTCGGGCTTCTTTAAGGCCGGGCGCGAGCATGCCGCCCAGATTATGGGTGAGCCCGAGTTTGCCTATCGCCTGTCGCCCGATAATTGGATTGCCATCACGGGTACCAACGGCAAGACGACCACCACGTCGTTGACTGATTATCTGCTCAAGGCTGCCGGCGAGGCCAGCGTAGCTGTCGGCAACATCGGCGAGCCGCCGGTCAACGAGATTGACGGCCGAGCCCACAACGAGTGGTTTGTGGCTGAGCTCTCGAGCTATCAGATTGCTACGACCACCGAGCTCCACCCTCGTGTGGCGGTGCTGCTCAACATCACTCCCGACCACTTGGGCTGGCATAAGAGCCATAAGAACTATGCGCTTGCCAAGATCAAACTGTTTGACAATATGGTCGATGACGATCTGGTGGTTGTCGACGTCGAAGACGCCGGCATTCACGAGTTCGATGAGTACATCTACACGCCGGGTCGTCGCATCTGCAAGGTTGCCTTTGACGAGCCAAAGGGTGAGGATGTCGCCTTTGTGCGCGATGGCAAGATGATCGTGCGCCTGAAGGGCGTCGAGACCCCGCTCATCGCTACATCCGAACTCAAGATCTCGGGCCATCACAATGTTATCAATGCCCTGTGCGCTGCCACGGTTGCCCTGGCAGTCGGTGCCGATGTCGATGGTGTCCGCCGCGGTCTGGCCTCGTTCCAGCCGCTCGAGCACCGCGTGGAGCCGTGCGGCGAGATTGACGGAGTGCGCTACGTCAACGATTCCAAGGCGACCAACACCGACGCGGTCGAGAAGGCACTGACGGCATTTCCCGATGACGACGTGATCTTGCTGCTCGGAGGCCACGATAAGGGCACGCCGCTCACGGACTTCGCGCGCGTTGTTATGGATAACGTGCGCTCGGTTGTCTGCTTTGGCGATGCGCGCGAGCGCTTCACCGCCGCTATGGACGAGGCCGATGTCGATGGCGATGTGGATATCGCCCAGGCGGATGACCTACGCGATGCCGTGGACGTTGCCCGTTCGCTGTCGAGCCGTGGCGACGTGATCTTACTTTCTCCTGCGTGCTCTTCGTTCGATGAGTTCTCGGGCTATGAGGAGCGCGGCCGCGTGTTTAAGGACTATGTGGCCCAGCTTGCCGCTGCAGCGAAATCGCAAATGGAATAGGGGTTGCCGGTGAGAGAGGAGAGCCCCCGACAAGGTATGAGGAGGCCCGACTCGGACCGTGCTTCCTCGCGGCGTAGCACACCGCGTTCCGGTCGCGGCGGGCAGTCGTTTAGCGAACGCTATATTGCCGGCGTTCCCGCCCGCATCATGCGCCCCCGTTTGATATTTATGGCCTGCCTGTTTACTTTGGTGTGCTTTGGTCTGCTGATGGTGTACTCGGCGTCTTCGGTCGAGGCGCTGCACGAGAATGGCTCGGCGACGTTTTTCCTGGGTCGACAGGCCGCGTTTGCCGTGGTCGGTGTTCTGGCGCTGATTGCCATCGTGCGCGTTTTGCCGGACAGCTGGTTTGGGGAGGATGTGCTTAGGATCTTCCTTATCGGCATGATGTTCTTGCTTCTGCTGGTGTTCTTGGTGGGCAGCGGCAGCCGTGGCGCCACGCGCTGGCTCAACATCGCCGGCATTCAGTTCCAGCCTTCCGAGTTTTTAAAGCCATTTGCCATTGCGTATTCGGCCATCATGCTTGATCGTTTCTTTTCGCCCGGTGGCAACATCAACGAATTCCTTCGCAAGATGGGCATCTACCTGGGCATTTCGCTCTTTCTGATCTTTATCCAGCCCGATTTCGGTACCGTTCTGATCATCCTGTTGACCCTCATGTGCATGGCGTTGTTTGCAGGTCTCGACCCCAGATTTATCATCGGCGTGCTAATCTTCGGCATTCTCGTGATCGTGATTGCGCTTGTCGCAGAGCCGTACCGTATGGTGCGTATTCAGGTTGCCTTGAACCCTTGGGCCGACGAGTATGGTGACGGCTATCAGGCCACGCTTGCCATCATGGCCTTTGCCTCGGGCGGTCTGTTCGGCCGTGGCATCGGCAACTCAACCATGAAGTACTCGTATCTGCCCGAGGCGCACAACGACTACATCCTGGCCATCATTGGCGAGGAAGTCGGTTTTGTCGGAACCGTGCTGTTCTTCTTGGTGTTTGCGATGCTGATCTACTCGGCGTTTCGCATTGCCGAGCAGGCGACCGATCGTCGGGGCGCGCTCATGGCGTCTGGCTCCGCAGTCATTCTCGCGGTGCAGTTTTTGATTAACGCGCTGGGCATCCTCAACGTATTTCCCATGACGGGCAAACCGTTGCCGTTTATTAGCTACGGCGGTTCGTCGATTATTGTGTCGCTCATGCTTGCCGGGTTGATCCTGCGCGTTTCGTACGAGAGCGCCCGCCGCGATGAGTACGACCGTCGCCGCGAGAGCTTTGCCGTTATGGATGAGAGCACCGCCGGCGTGCCCCACGTGCGCGGCGAGCGATCTACGCGTAGCGGCTTTACCGTTCTGGATGGTTCTGCATCCGAGCCGGCAGCTCGTCCACGCCCGCGAACGGCTCCGCAAGATCGTCCGCAGCGCCCCAGCCCTCGCAACGCGGGCGGCGGATATAATCGAATCGATTTGAACTCGGACCCGTCGGCGCGCTTGCGCACCGACGACCAGGGACCGCGTGTACGAAGGGACTACCATGACCGATAAGATGACCGTTGCTATTGCAGCCGGCGGTACGGCAGGACACATCAACCCCGCGCTCGCCTTGGCCGAAGAGCTGCGTGATCGTGGCCACCACGTTGTGTTCGTGGGCCAGTCGCGCAAGCTCGAGGGTCGTCTGGTCCCTGAGGCTGGGTTTGATTTTGTGCCCATTACGGTCACGGGCTTCGACCGCTCCCGTCCTTGGACGGCGCTGACCTCGCTATGGCGTGTCAACAAGGCCAAGCGTGCGCTCGCCAGTCATTTCTCAAAGGTCGGCAAGCCCGATGCCGCCATCGGTTTTGGTGCCTATGTCGAGGTTCCGCTGCTGGGGTGGTGCAAGGGCGCGGGCGTTCCGTATCTGCTGCATGAGCAGAACTCTGTTCCGGGCCTGGCCAACAAGATGATGAACTCCCATGCCGCCCGCGTGTGCATCTCGGTGCCGGCAGCGCGCTCGGTCTTTGAGCGCGAAGGTGACCCTGACCATGTACTCATGACCGGCAACCCCGTACGTCGCTCGGTGATCGAGGGCGATCGCGCTCGCGGCCGCAAGGCACTTGGCGTTCCCGAGGACGCTACGCTGCTGCTCGTCTTTGGCGGTTCACTCGGCGCCCAGCACCTCAACGAGCGCGTGGTTTCGCTCAAAAACGAGCTGCTTTCGCGCAAGAACCTCTATGTGTTGCATTCGACGGGTGCCGATGGCTTTGAGGACACCGAGTGCGCTTTAGCGCTGACGCCCGAGGAGGCAAAGCGTTACCGCGTCCAGCCTTACATCGACAACATGGGCGATATGCTGGCTGCTGCCGATTTGGTGCTCTCGCGTTCGGGCGCATCGAGCGTGGCCGAGATCGCTGCGCTCGCCGTGCCCTCGGTGCTCGTGCCGTATCCGCATGCGACGGCCGACCACCAAACCACCAATGCCCGTTATCTGGTCGACGCCGGGGCCGGTGTGCTCTGCGCCGATGCCGATATCGATGGTTCTGCCTTTTCCGATGAGCTGCTGCACTTGGTCGATGACGCGGCGGCGCGCGACGCCATGCGTCAGGCGGCACGTGGTCTGGCTCAGGATAGGGCCGCCGCTCTTCTGGCGGATGCGGTAGAGGGTTTGCGTTAGTTAGACGGGATATCGTCGGTCGCCCTCGCGCTGATGCGGTAGGTGCGGTACAGTTAACGGGTTACAGGCAGTGTTTACGCAAGGAGTACACGAGCACATGGCTGATTCCCAGACTGCAACCTCCGCGCCCGAGTTTAAGAGCGCCCACTTTATCGGTATCGGCGGCGCCGGCATGAGCGGCATCGCCCTCGTTCTGCACGAGCGCGGTTATGCCGTTACCGGCTCCGACCTTAAGACGTCACGTTATATCCGCCAGCTTACCCGCGCTGGTGTGAAGGTGCATGTGGGCCATGAGGCCGCCACGATCGACGAGGTCAAGCCCGACGTGGTTGTTGTCTCCACCGCTATTCCGGAGTCCAACCCTGAGCTTGTGCGCGCTCGCGAGCTGGGCATTCCTGTGTGGCCCCGTGCCAAGATGCTCTCTGCATTGGGCCACGGGTACACCACCGTCGCTGTTGCCGGCACGCATGGCAAGACCACCACGTCTTCGATGTGCGCCACCATGCTCGACCGCATGGGTCTGGATCCGAGCTTCTTGATCGGTGGCATCGTCGAGGGCTATGACACGAACGGCAAGAACGGCTCGGGCGACTACTTTGTCGCCGAGGCCGACGAGTCCGACAGCTCCTTCCTGTTCCTGAACCCCAACGTAGTCATTGTGACCAACGTCGAGGCCGACCACCTCGATCACTACTCGGGTATCGAGGAGATCGAGGCAACTTTCGCCAAATTCATGAGCCTGGTGGGCGAGGACGGCACCGTCATCGTCTGCGGTGAGGACCCGCATCTGGTCGAGCTCGCCAAGTCGACGGGCCGTCACGTGCTTTCCTACGGCTTTGCCGAGAGCAACGACATCGTCTGCATGCACCCGGATGTCAAGGGCATCCAGAGTGACTTTATCGTTCGCTTTGAGGACGG
This sequence comes from uncultured Collinsella sp., assembly GCA_934654765.1. GTDB lineage: Bacteria > Actinomycetota > Coriobacteriia > Coriobacteriales > Coriobacteriaceae > Collinsella. The sequence continues at coordinate 7,025 of CAKUGX010000026.1, forward strand.
CACTGAGCACGCTGTGGAGATCAAGAGCAATCCCGGTCGCCACAACATGCTCAACGCCACGGCCGTGCTCACCGTCGCCCATGTCCTGGGCCTTGACATCGACGCCGCCGCCAAGGCGCTCTCGAGCTTTGAAGGCGTCCGCCGTCGCTTTACCCACGTGGGCGATATCGATGGCATCACCGTGGTCGATGATTACGGCCATCACCCCACCGAGATCAAGGCGACGCTTGCTGCCGCTTCGTCGCTGGGTTACAAGCACGTCGACGTCGTGTTCCAGCCGCACCGCTATTCGCGCCTGCAGGCCCTGTGCGACGACTTTGCCGATGCATTTGCCAATGCCGATAAACTGCTGCTGATTGATGTGTTCTCGGCTGGCGAAATGCCCATTCCGGGTGTCACCTCTAAGATGCTCGCCGATACCGTGCGCGCCAAGCATCCTGGCAAGGAGGTCGTGTACTGCTCCAGCCGTCTTGAGCTCAATCAGGAGCTCGAGCAGATGGTGGGCGAGGGCGACCTGCTGCTCACCATGGGTGCCGGCGACGTTACGACCGTCGGCCCCGAGTTCATTGAGTATCTGACTGCCAAGAAAGACGCTTAAGTCTAATGGGTCTGTTTAACGCCGTCATGGCGCTCTCGGGCATGATCGACACGGATGTGATCGAGGACGAGCGCCTTGCGCGTCATACGAGCTATCGTATCGGCGGCAAGGCCGACCTCTTTGTGACGTGCCATAGCTATCATGCCCTCCGTCGCGCCGTGGCGGTGCTCGATCGCGAGCAGGTGCCGTGGGTCATCATCGGCAAGGGCTCCAATCTGCTGGTTGCCGATGGCGGTTATCGCGGTGCCGTCATTTCGCTCGGACGTGAGTTTCAGCGCACGGTTGTTGCCGATGACGGTTGTACGCTGACGGTCGGTGCGGGCGTGATGTTTGCGCGCTTGGTCAACGATGCCCTGTCGCGTAGCCTTTCGGGCCTTGAGTTTGCCGTTGGCATCCCTGGTTCGGTCGGCGGTGCGATTTCTATGAATGCCGGCACACGGACCGAGTGGATTGGCTCACTGGTTGAGGATGTCGTAACGTTTGACCCGGCATCCGGTATCAAGCATTATGCGGGGTCCGAGATCACTTGGGGCTACCGCGAATGTAGCCTTCCCCGCAATGAGATCATCCTCGAATGCGTGCTCAAGCTTAAACCGGCGCCCAAGGCCGACATTCGCGAGCGCATGGAGCGGTACCTTACGAGGCGCAAGCGTACGCAGCCCATGGGTCGCGCATCCTGCGGGTCGGTCTTTCGCAATCCGCCCGATGCGAGTGTGGGCAAGCTTATCGAGGATTGTGGATTAAAGGGTTTTTCGATTGGCGGCGCGGAAGTTTCGCCCGTTCACGCTAATTTTATCGTTAATAACGGAACTGCCTCGGCCGATGACGTTGCCGCGGTTATCAGACATGTGCACGGAAAGGTGAGGGAGGCGTATGGCATCGAGCTCAGACCGGAAGTTAAATTCCTCGGCTTCTAGAGCATCGAAACCCACCTTCCGCCGCGCCGGAGGGCGTTCCGGCGCGCCTGCCAAACCTCAACGCAATACTGTCGCGCACTCTAAGTCTGTCGGGCATGCTCGACAGACCAGTCGACCGGTCGTCGGCTCGCAGCTCGGTAATCGTCCGGCCGCAAAAAAGTCCTCGCGTCCCTCGGTGACGTCAAAGCCTGTTATGGGCGCCAAGCCTGCCCGTCCCATGGCAACTCCCAAGCCCTCGACGGGAACTAAAGCGGCGCGTCCAGGTCGCACGCTGGGCGCATCGAAACCGCGCTCGCTGACATCGGTGCCGGCTACCGCCAAGAAGCCTTCGAGTAAAAAAGGTTTCAACTCGTTATCTTCACTTGGAGCGATGGCAAATAAAACATCAGACGCCGCTTCTGTCGTTACCGGCAAAGGCAAAATCGTGGGCGGCGTTCTGGCCGTCTTGGCCGTGCTCGTCGTCGTTGCCATCGTGGTGATCAACTCTTGATTGTTTACTGCCACTGATATTCAGATTCAAGGCAGCGAGCATGTGACGAAGCACGATGCTATCCAGCTGATCGACTTGCCCGAGGGAACGTCGCTTTTTAACGTCGATCCCGACCAGATTACCGAGGATCTCAAGCAGAACCCGTGGGTCTCGGGCGTGGATGTCCAGCGCCAGTTTCCCCATACGCTTATCATCACGCCGACGGAGCGTAAGGTTATCGCCATTGCGTATATCAGCTCCGACGACCTTGCCTGGGCTATCGGAGATGATGACACCTGGATCGCCCCGCTGTCGACGTCGGTCGAAGTGGACGACCAGGGCAACGTCATCACGACAGGGCAGGGCTCAAATACCTTGACCGGAATCGATGCCGCGCTGGCGCTCGCCAAGCATTATGGCGCGGTGTTGTTGACTGATGTCTCGGCGGATGTCGCTCCGGTTTCCGGCCAGGCGGTGAACTCCAAAGCCGTTAAGGCCGGCCTGGATTATGTGCGTGGTTTTTCGAGCGAGTTCTTGGGACAAGTCAAGGATATTTCCACGCCTTCGGTCGAAGCCATCTCGGCAAACCTCAATAACGGCATTGAGGTGTCGCTGGGCGATTCGGACGATATCGCCAAGAAGGAACGCGTAGTCACCAAGTTGCTTTCGCAGGTAGAGGGCGTAACGTATATCAATGTGCGCTCTCCGGGCAACTACACATTTAGGAATGCTCCGACCTCGTAGCGCTGGTTGATGCTTTGTTGAGGGGCCATACCACGCCGTTTATCTGGTTTGTTTGGTTTTCACGGTCAATTATTTGACTGATACGTTCATAATGTGCAAACATAATACGGTTTACCTTTGCATTTACTTTCAACCTGAAGGTTAATGTGCGCAGGGGTCGACCCATGCTATGGCTATAACCTTTGTTCGGAGGACCGACATGCACGAGACAGAGATCAACAACTACCTTGCCGTCATTAAGGTGGTCGGCGTCGGCGGCGGCGGTACCAACGCGGTCAATCGAATGATCGAAGAGGGCATCCGCGGCGTCGAGTTTGTCGCCATCAACACCGATGCTCAGGCACTCGCGATCTCTGATGCCGATATCAAGGTGCACATCGGCACCGACCTTACCCGCGGCCTGGGCGCCGGCGCCAACCCCGAGGTTGGCCGCAAGGCTGCCGATGAGTCCCGCGACGACATTGCCGAGGCGCTCGCTGGCGCCGACATGGTGTTTATCACCTGCGGTGAGGGCGGTGGCACCGGTACCGGCGCTGCTCCCATCGTTGCCGATATCGCGATGAACGAGGTCGGCGCACTGACCGTCGCCGTCGTGACCAAGCCCTTCACCTTCGAGGGCCGCAAGCGCAAGAAGAGCGCCGAGGAGGGCATCAAGACCCTCTCCGATTGCGTCGACACTATGATCGTCATCCCTAACGATAAGCTGCTCGACATCGCCGAGAAGAAGACCACCATGCTCGAGGCCTTCGCGATTGCCGATGGCGTCCTTTCCCAGGGCACCCAGGGCATCACCGACCTCATCACCGTCCCCGGTATCATCAACCTGGACTTCGCCGATGTTAAGACCATCATGAAGCAGGCCGGTACCGCCATGATGGGTATCGGTACCTCTTCTGGGGATACTCGTGCCGTCGACGCTGCCCAGCAGGCCATCTCCAGCCCGCTGCTCGAGAGCTCCATCGATGGTGCCACGCGCGTGCTGCTCTCCATCGCTGGTTCCAAGGACCTGGGCATCCAGGAGATCAGCGACGCCGCCGACGTTGTCGCCAACGCCGTCGACCCCGAGGCGAACATCATCTTCGGTACCGTTGTCGACGAGTCCCTGGGCGATCAGGTGCGTATCACCGTCATCGCTACGGGCTTCTCCGATTCCAACGTCAACCGTCAGGACGAGCTCTTTGCTGCTCAGCAGTCTCAGAGCAAGGCCGCTGCCTCCGCTGAGCCGCAGCGCACCGCTCCGGCTGCCAGCCCGGCTCAGGCCGCTCCGACCCGCAACGTCGGTGGTACCGAGCTGCCCAACTTTGGCAACGACCAGTTCGAGCTTCCCGACTTCCTGAAGCGCGGTAGCTTCTAGTTCGTTTTTCTCAACGACCTGTACGGGGTGTGTCCATTTGGATGCACCCCGTTTTGTTTCCCGTTTGTAAACGAAAGCCTCCAATCTCCTTACGTTCCCTTTACGTTTGGTCCCTACCGCTGCGGGTATCCTTTTAAGGAAGTATGACAGCCGTATAAACGCGGACTGCGCGGCGACGCCGCGGTACTTGTGTTATTAGGAGGCTTTAGTATGGCAGCACGTGCGGACAGAGTTTCGCGTGTCGACCATGATGGAGTTACGTTGGTGGAGGGCGCGACGTCAAATGTCCGTTTTGCCTTTACCGAGCGCACCGGTGGCGTTTCCGAAAAACCGTACTCCTCGCTCAACCTGGGCTCGCATGTGGGCGATGACCCCTTTTCCGTTCAAGAAAATCGTCGTCGAGCGCTCGAAGCTATGGGCGCCACTGAGTGCGAGCATAATCTGCTCGTGCCCAATCAGGTACATGGTGACCATATCGTTACGGTGACTTCGAACGGCGCCGACGATCTTGAGGCTGTTCGCGAGCAGATTGCCGAGGGCTGCGATGCCATCGTCTGTACGGCCCATGACGTGCCCGTGCTGCTCTGCTTTGCCGACTGCGTTCCCGTGGTGCTGGTAGCCCCCGGCGGATTTGCCGTGGTGCACTCCGGTTGGAAGGGCACGATTGCACGTATTTCCGCCAAGGCGTGCCAGGCGCTTTGCGATGCTGCCGGCTGCGATGCGAGCGACGTTTCCGCCTATATCGGCCCCCATATCTTGGCTGACGAATATGAGGTATCCCAGGAACTCATGGATCGCTTTGCCGTCGAGTTCTCTTGCATCGATGCGAGTGCCTCTCGCATGCTCGATCTTTCCGCTGCCATTTGTGAGGCACTGGTAGATGCCGGTGTGGACGCGGATAATATCGTGGATACCCAGCTTTCGACTGTGCGTCAGAACGACCGCTTTTATTCCTACCGTAACGAGGACGGCACCTGTGGGCGCCATGCTGCGATCGGCGTGATGCTATGAGAAAGATCGTATCGGTCCTGAGCGCCGCTGTGCTTACGCTTACGCTGTGCGCCTGTTCTTCGGGATCTTCTACCTCTTCCATTACCGTGGCCGGCTCCACGACCTGCCTTCCTATCGCCGAGATTGCGGCAGAGGGCTTTAAGGAGGAGACCGGCATCGACGTGCTCGTTTCCGGTTTGGGCTCTTCCGCTGGCATCGAAGCCGTCAGCGCTGGCACGGCCGATATCGCCAGCTCCTCCCGTGGACTCAATGCCGACGAACAGGATCTGGGCCTGACTCCCATCGTCATTGCCCACGACGGTATCGCGGTCATCGTGAACGACGATAACCCGGTCGATAACCTCTCGACCGAGCAGCTCCGCGATATCTATGCCGGCAAGATTACTAATTGGAAAGAGGTCGGTGGCGAGGACCTGAAGATTCAGGTTATCAACCGAGACGAGGCGTCCGGCACGCGTGAGGCCTTCCGCACCATCGTGATGGACGGCACCCCGTTCGATCGCCGGTCCGCCGTTCTTTCGGGCACGGGCCAGGTGCGCGACGTGGTATCTCGTTCGCGCGGTGCCATCGGCTACATTTCGCTGGGCTTCGTCGATAGCCTCAACGCCAAGACCTCGGTCAAGGCTGTCTCGGTCAATCATGTTGAGGCGTCCGAGAAGACGGTCGCGAGCGGCGGCTATCCCATCTCGCGCGACCTTTACTTCTTTGTGAAGGGTGCGCCTTCGCAGCAGGCGCAAGATTACATCGACTACGTGACGTCCGAAAAGATGGACAAGCAGATTCGCGAGGCGGGCTTTATTCCCGTCACCAATGACGGGAAGGGGAGTGAGTAGCATGGAAGCACAGGAAAACTCCCAGACTGAGCAGAATGCTCAGGCGCCCAAGAAGCGCGAGCTGGCGCTCGTATCGCGCAGCACCTATATCAAGGAGAAGGCGCTGCAGTGGATCTTCTTTGCCTGCGCGTTCTTGGCGGTTGTTACCGTCATCCTGATTTTTGTCTTTACCACGTACTCGGCGCTGCCCGTCTTTACCGACATCGGTCTGGCGGATTTCTTTAGCTTTACGTGGGCGCCCTCTGAGGGCCACTACGGCATCGTGTCGCTGCTTGCCGGCTCGGGTCTGGTGACTGTCGGTGCGCTCGCCATGGGTGTGCCCCTGGGCGTGGGCACGGCCGTGTATCTGGTCGAGATCGCCGGCAAGCGCGTACGCAAGCTCATCAGCCCTGCCGTTGACCTGTTGGCCGGCATCCCTTCTATCATCTATGGCTTCTTTGGCATGATCATCATCCGTCCGTTTATCGCGCAACTGACCGGTGGTCTTGGTTTTGGTGCGCTCACGGCGTGGTTCGTGCTTGCCATCATGATCGTCCCTACCATCACCACGCTCACCATCGATGCCCTCAATTCCATTCCCATGGGTATTCGCGAGGCATCGTATGCCATGGGTGCTACTAAGTGGCAGACCATCTATAAGGTCGTGCTACCTGCCGCCAAGCTGGGTATCGTGGATGCGATCGTGCTGGGTATGGGCCGTGCCATCGGCGAGACCATGGCCGTGCTCATGGTTGTGGGTAACGCCCCGGTTATTCCCGACAGCATTGCGAGCCCCATCTCGACGCTCACGAGCCAGATCGCGCTCGACATGAGCTATTCCTCGGGTCTGCACCGCTCGGCGCTGTTCGGCATGGGCGTGGTCCTGTTTATCATCTCCGCCACGCTGGTGGGCGTCGTCCGTCTGATTTCCAAGAAAAAGAGGGGGTAGGCTATGTCCGATTCCGTTGACACGACGGTCGATACGACCTCGTCGCGCGAGCGCATCAAGCGTGCCCTTTCCCACGGCAAGAAGGGCCGCATCAACAAGGACCTGTCCAACAAGATCATGCTTGGCGTGTTCCGTGCCGCGGCATACATCACCACGCTGGTGTTGGTCGCTATCATCGCCTACGTGGTCATTAACGGCCTGCCGCATATCTCGCTCGACTTTATCTTCGGTTGGCCCCAGGGCGTCAACGCCGAGGGCGGAATTTGGCCCACGATCGTCTCGACCGTCTATGTGACGGCGCTCGCCATGCTTATCTGCACGCCGATCGCTGTGCTGGCAGCCGTCTATCTGGCCGAGTACGCCAAGCAGGGCAAGGTCGTCGAGCTCATTCGCTACGCTGCCGACGCTTTGGCTTCGGTGCCCTCCATCGTTATGGGCCTGTTTGGTTACGCCTTGTTTGTCGAGGCCATGGGCCTGGGCCTTTCGATGGTCTCTGCCGCTCTGGCACTCGCGCTCTTGATGCTTCCCATCGTCATGCGCACCACTGAAGAGGCCATTCGCGCCGTCCCGCGCTATATCCGTTGGGGCGCGTACGGCCTGGGCGCCACCAAGTGGCAGGTTGTCTCCAAGATTGTGCTTCCTTCTGCCTTTGGCCGTATTGCCACGGGCATCGTCCTCGCCATCGGCCGTGCCATTGGCGAGACCGCGGTGGTGCTCTACACCATGGGCCAAGCCATCAATCTACCTATTTCGCCGCTCGATTCCGGCCGCCCCATGACGGTTCACCTGTACCTGCTTGCAAACGACGGCATCAACATGAACGCAGCCTACGGCACCGCGCTCTTGCTGATGGTGATCATTCTGGCCTTCAACCTGTTTGCGCGCTTCCTGTCGCGCAAGCGTCGCTAGTTAAGGAGTCCCATGTCCGTTTATCAGTCCGCTCCCACGCTGGAGCAAGCGGCCATTACGGCCAAGGATTTCAACTTTTGGTACGGTGACTTTCATGCGCTGACGGGGCTTGACCTCAACATCGCCAAAAACGCCATCACCTCCTTCATTGGCCCTTCGGGCTGCGGCAAGTCGACGTTTTTGCGCTGCATCAACCGCATGAATGATCTGATCGAGGGTACGCGCGTCGAGGGCACCATGACGCTCGACGGCAATGATATCTATGCCGAGGGCGTCGACCCGGTCGACCTCCGTCGTCGCGTGGGCATGATCTTTCAGCAGCCCAACCCGTTTCCCAAATCCATCTACGAGAATGTCGCCTTTGGCCCTCGTCTGCAGGGCGTGACTAGCAAAAGCGACCTCGATGACATCGTGGAAGAATCGCTCAAGCGCGCCAACCTCTGGAAAGAGGTATCCAATCAGCTCAACAAGGACGGTTTGGCGCTCTCGGGCGGTCAGCAGCAGCGTCTGTGCATCGCGCGCGTGCTTGCGGTGCAACCCGATGTTCTCCTGATGGACGAGCCCTGCTCCGCCATCGACCCCACGTCCGTCTCTAAGGTCGAGGATCTGATGGCCGAGCTGGCGCCCGAGATGACGATCATCATCGTCACGCATTCAATGCAGCAGGCAGCTCGTATCAGCGACTACACCGCATTCTTCTTGCAGGAAGTTGCCGGCGAGCCGGCCACGCTCATCGAGTATGGTCAAACCGACGCGATCTTCACCAGCCCGGTGGACTCGCGGACGGAAGACTATATCACCGGCCGCTTTGGCTGATCGGTGCGACTAGTCCCAAGCCGATCGGACCTGGTCCGGTGCGTATTCACTGTGCGGGCGGCATGACCGCACCCAACTGATTGGAGTGAACCATGCGCAAACTGTTTTCCCGTCAGCTCGTCGAGGCCCGTCACGAGATGCTGAGCATCTACGAGGCCGTCGATCTGGCCCTCCACGATGCCGTGAAGGCCTATGTGACCGACGACCGCAAGCTCGCCACCAAGACCAAGAAGCGCACGCTTTCGATTGACGCGCGCTGCGCCAACCTGGAGGCCGTCTGCTACAACCTGATCGCCACGCAGTCACCGGTCGCCTCCGACTTCCGCCTGCTTCAGACGATCATCTACGTCGACTTTAACCTGCAGCGCATGACCGATAAGGTCCGTCAGATCTGCCGTGCCACGCGTCATATGATCAAGGCCGACATCTCGCTGCCCAAGGAGCTTGTCGGTACGGTCGAGGCCGAGGCTGAGGCCGTCTACCAGGTGCTGGGCTCTTCGCTTTCCGCGCTCGTCACCAATGACATGTCCATCATCTGCAACCTGGCCGTCGAGGACGAGCCGGTGCACGCCGCCTACGAGAAGTTCTTCCGCACCTTTAACCGTATGGATACGGGCGACTTTATGGACGACGACAGCAACTATGACGACCTGCGCCGCGCCATCATGGTTTCGCGCTACCTCGATCGCATCGCTTCCATTTCCATCGATGCCGCTTGCCGTCTGACCTTCCTGTTGACTGGTCAGCGTATGAACGCCGGCGATATCGCCCGTGTGGACGAGGATGAGCTCGAGAGCATGCGCGTGCCTTCGGGCGAGGGTGTTATCATGAGGCCCGCCGTCGACGCGCGCTACGTTGCCAAGGTGCCCGCCAACGAGGTCAGCGAGGGTCTTCGCTACCTGCTCGATCATCTTGAGGACGAGGACGATGGCGAGGACGACGAGGAGTAAGTAGCCCCGTTCGTCGAAAGATTGTAAATACCTAAGTGAGCGCGGCCTTGCACATGCGGGGCCGCGCTCTTGCGTTAGCATGGGACTACTTGTTTGGCTGTCAGCGGAGGCGATTAGCAATGGATAACTATTTGGACTTGATGCGCGCTCGCCGCGAGCAGATTCTGGAACGTTTTTATGCGGCGCTCGATCACGCGGGCCGCCCCCACGACGCCGCCCGCCTCATTGCCGTGTCCAAGACCGTTGGTGTCGATGAGACCGTTGCCGCCATCCAGGCGGGGTATCGCCATTTTGCCGAGAACCGCCCGCAGGAGCTGGTTCGCAAGCTCACGGGTCTGGCGGAGCATCCGGAGCTGCCCGAGGTGCGCTTCGATATGATCGGCAACCTGCAGACCAATAAGATCAATGCGGTGCTGGGCTCAGCCGAGCTGATTCACTCGGTGGGTTCGCTGCATCTGGCACAGGCGATCTCGAGCCGTGCTGTCCGCAAGATTGAGGCAGGCGAGCTCGCCGGTCCCCAGCGTGTGCTCATCGAGGTCAATGTGAGTGGTGAGGAGTCGAAGGGAGGCTTTTCGCCCGATGAGATTCGCGCCGCCGCGGGTGAGCTTGCGGAACTTGAGGGAATTTGCGTACAGGGGCTTATGACTATGGCGCCCCGGGGGAATAAGGATGTGGCACGCCGCACCTTTGCGGGGCTTCGTGAGCTGAGGGATGAGCTGGAGGCGGCGCATCCCGATTTGAACCTGCCTGAGCTTTCCTGCGGCATGAGCGAGGACTTTGAGCCTGCCCTTGAGGAGGGCTCTACGCTCGTTCGCCTGGGCAGGGTAGTATTTAGCCCGGAGTTTGCAGTAAAATAAGGCTCTGAAGTGCGCACTGATTATCGGGGCGCCTGCACTAAACCGCGAGAGGACACAACCATGGGCTTCCTTGACGAGATTAAAAATAAGATGCACCTGGGCGGCCAGCAGGGTTACGACCAGGGTTATGGCCAGGACGACGACTACGGCTACGATGACGGCTATGACGATGGTTATCAGGGCAACGGCTACAGCGGTGCTTCGGGCGAGGGCTTCTACACCCAAGACGAGCCGAGCAACGGCCTGCTTGGTCAGACGCGCCGTGGTGAAGCTGAGTCGGTTGCCGTGTATACGCGCTCCGGTCAGCTGGTCGGCGATGACTCCCGCCATGCCACGACGTATAACCCGCCTTCGCGCTCGCAGGACAGCGTTGCGAGCGGTTATCGTCCTGGTGCCTATGACACGCCGTCGAGCTACGCCGAGAATACCCGCGCCCGTGCCGCCGCTGCGCCCGCGCCTGCACCGAGCGATGCCTCGGCCTATGCGAGCAACATCATCAACGCCACGCCGCAGCTGCCGGCCTATGTCCTGCGCCCCGAGAGCTATGACGACGTGGAGACCGTAGTGCGCCGCGTTCGCACCAAGCAGCCTGTCGCACTGATTTTTGTGGGCGTACGCACCGAAGTTGCTAAGCGCGTCTTGGACTTCTCTTACGGCTTTGCCTGCGGTCTGGGTGCCACGGTCAAGGAGGTGGGCGACCGCGTGTTCATGGTGCTGCCCGCCGGCTGCGAGGTCAAAGATTCCGATCTCAAGAAGCTTCGTGCCGACGGCTACCTTAAGTAAAGACAAGACGAGGAGATTCCCATCAACATCTACACTATCGTCCAGCTGGTCAACACGCTGTTCAACTTCTATTCCACGCTCATTGTCGTCTACTGCTTTATGACGTGGATTCCCATGAAGCAGGGTGGTTTGCTTCAGGATATTGCCGCGGTGCTTGATAGCGTGTGCGGTCCGTGGCTCAACCTGTTCCGTCGTTTCATCCCACCGATGGGCGGTATCGATTTTTCGCCGGTCGTTGCGATTATTGCGTTGCAGTTGGTGCAGAGGCTGGTTCTGCAGCTTCTTATAGGTATACTCGTGTAGAACTGACTTAGTAACTTACGTCGGGCGTGTAGCGCCGAGGCGATGAAAAAGGAGACTTGTTATGGCTATTACCCCTGCAGACATCCAGGCTCAGACTTTCTCTGAGGCCAAGCGTGGCTACGATCCTGCTGAGGTCGACGTCTTCTTGGAGACGCTGTCCTCCGAGGTTGACGCTATGCTCGCTAAGATCGTCGACCTTAAGGGTCGTCTGACTGCTACCGAGCAGCAGCTTGCCGATGCGCAGGCTCAGCTTGCCCAAGCTCAGGATGCCACCGCCCAGGCCGTTCCTGCCGCCCCCGTGGCTGCCCCCGCCCCCGACTTCACTGCCCAGGAGCGCCAGATTTCCGCTGCCCTGATCGCTGCCCAGCAGACCGCTGAGACCATCGTCAACGATGCCAACGAGAACGCTGAGCGTATCCGCAACGAGGCTGACGCTAAGGCCCGCGAGGTTATCCGCCAGGCTCTGACCGAGAAGCAGGCCGAGCTCGAGGAAATCGATCGTCTCAAGGCTTCCCGCGAGGAGTTCAAGGCCGAGTACCTCAAGCTCATCCAGCACTTCATGGACGATGCCCAGAACTCCTTCCCGGCCGACCTCATGGCCTCCACGCCGGTTGGTTCCGCCGCTTCTCCGGCTGTGACCGTCCCTGCCGCCGAGCCCCTGCCCGTCGCCGATCCGGTTGTCCCCGTGGCCGATCCCTTCGCCCCGATCGACAACTTTGCCGCCGACGACTTGGACTAGCATCAGAGCTACAATCTAGTGTCCTTAAGAGGAGCTCGCACCTGCGGGCTCCTTTTTTGTGGCTGTATACGGGTTGGGAAACAAAACGCCGAGCTCTGCATGCGATAGGACAGAACTCGGCGAAGGGCGCGTGGTAAAAGGTAGATTTTAAGGTATGTCTAAAAACTACTTGAGGAGGAAGTTGGGGAGGGGAAGCGCGCGGGCCTCGCGATGCTCGGGATCGGCGATGTGGTCGGCAGGATAGCCACAGACGAGCATGTGATAGGGATAGACGCCCTTGGGCAGGTCGAACTGCTCCTGTGCCACCTCGGGCTTAAAATGGCATACCCAGCACGTTCCCAGGCCCTGCTCGGTGGCCTCCATCATCATCTGATCACACACGATGGACGTATCGATTTCACTGGAGCTCATCTGGTCATACGGACGCACCCAAGCATCATCGGTAACGCTGCAAATAAGGAAGACAAGCGGAGCCCCAAAGATAGACCCATCACGAGCAAACCGAGGCTGACAAGCAGCAGCCTTCTCCAGAAGCTCAGGCGTATCCAGCACCATCACACGGGTTGGATGATTATTACAAGCAGAAGGAGCAATCCGCCCAGCCTCAACAATGGCATCCACCACAGCCTGCTCAACAGAACGATCCTCAAACTCGCGACAAGAATAACGACCCCGAGCCAGATCCAAATAAGACATACAAGCCCTCCTACAATTAAAAATCAAACAAACCCAAAGTAACCCAAAGAGTACCCAAAGCAGCAATCAGCCAAACGCTCATCAAGGGCCAAAGTGTCCGAACGAGTACCAAAGGTCCCTTCAGCCAAACCTCCATTGCGCTACAACTATCAGCCAAAGTTCCCAATGGTGATACGTAAGGCGAAGGGCCGGCCACGGTTTACTTTCGAACGACTCTGCAAAGCAGCCGGAGTGAGAAAGCAAACCGTGGCCGGCCCTTCGCCGCCGGGACACGTACCCCCAATTAACTGTTCTTCATCACAATCGAATCCACAACATCAGCCACATTCTCGCAGCAGTCAGCACAGTACTCCAGGAAAGCGTACACGTCACGCCACG
>CAKUGX010000027.1 GCA_934654765.1 uncultured Collinsella sp.
TCCCCCTTTGCGCCCTCGGGTATACTCAAAAGCTACTGATTCGATTTGATACCCAGCAACAGCAGAGGGGATAGTATATGTGCGGTTTTGTCGGTTTTGTCGGTGGGACGGATAACCAATCCGAGGTGCTCACCAAGATGATGGACCGCATCGTCCATCGCGGTCCCGACATGGGCGGTCAGTTTATCGACGGCCGCGTTGCCCTGGGCTTCCGCCGCTTGTCGATCCTCGACCTGACCGAGGCCGGCGCTCAGCCCATGGCCAATGAGGACGGCAGCGTCGTTATCGTCTTCAACGGCGAGATCTACAACTTCCAAGAACTCCGTTCCGAGCTCGAGGCCAAGGGCTACCAGTTCCACTGCGGCGCCGACACCGAGAGCCTCCTGCACGGCTACGAGGAGTGGGGCGAGGCAGTACTCGATCGCTTGCGCGGTATGTACGCCTTCGTCATCTGGGACAAGAAGAAGAACAAGCTTTTTGGCGCCCGCGATATCTTTGGCATCAAGCCGCTCTACTACTATCCCATGGCCGATGCGGGCGACGGCGCTCCGGGCGTGCTTTTTGGTTCCGAGATCAAGAGCTTCCTGGACTACCCGCACTTCCACAAGGCGGTCAACAAAAAGGCCCTGCGTCCGTACATGACGCTGCAGTATTCGGCAACCGAGGAGACCTTCTTCGAGGGTGTCTACAAGCTGCCGCCGGCGCATTACTTTACCGTAGACATCCCGACCGGCAAGATGAACATCGAGCGCTACTGGGATTGCGATTACTCTGCCGTCGAGAAGCCGTTCGAGGAGTACGTCGACGAGCTGGACGAGGTCGTGCACGAGAGCGTCGAGGCCCATCGCATCGCCGACGTCAAGGTCGCGTCGTTCCTCTCCGGCGGCGTCGACTCCAGCTACATCGCCGCTTGCCTCATGCCCGACAAGACCTTCTCGGTGGGCTTTGACTACAAGAACTTCAACGAGACCAACTACGCCAAGGAGCTTTCCGATAAGCTCGGCGTCGAGAACGTTCGCAAGATGATTACCGCCGACGAGTTCTTCGGTGCGCTCGAGGACATCCAGTATCACATGGACGAGCCGCAGTCCAACCTGTCTTCCGTGCCGCTGTGGTTCTTGGCCGAGATGGCCCGCAAGGACGTCACCGTCGTGCTTTCGGGCGAAGGCGCCGACGAGCTCTTTGGCGGCTACGCCTATTACGAGGACACGGTTCCGGTGCGCAAATACAAGAAGATGGTGCCGCTGCCCATCCGTCGCGCGCTCGGTAACCTGGCGCTGCACATGCCGTACTTCAAGGGCCACAACTTCTTGGTCAAGGGTGCCGAGATCCCCGAGAAGTCGTTCCTGGGACAGGCCCTGGTATGGCCGGAGCGTGAGGTCGACGGCGTGCTCAAGCCCGAGTACAACACCGGCGACGGCGCCTTCGAGCTCGCCGCCCCCATCTACGCGCGTGTGAAGGGCCAGCCCGAGCTGGTCAAGAAGCAGTACCTGGACATGAACATGTGGCTCCCGGGCGACATTCTGCTCAAGGCCGACAAGATGTGCATGGCGCACTCGCTGGAGCTGCGCGTGCCCTTCCTGGACCGCAAGGTCATGGAGTTCGCCGAGCACATTCCCGACCGCTATCGCATCAACGAGAATGGCAACAAGCAGGTGCTCCGCCACGCCGCCAACAAGTCGCTGCCCGACGAGTGGGCCACCCGTCCCAAGGTGGGCTTCCCGGTGCCGATCGTCTACTGGCTGCGCGAGCAAAAGTGGTACGACTACGTCAAGGAGTACTTCACCGCGCCGTGGGCAAGCGAGTTTTTCGATACCGACGAGCTCATGCACCTGCTCGACTTGCACTTTGCGGGCAAGGGCGATTTCCAGCGCAAGATCTATACGCCGCTTGTGTTCCTGGTGTGGTACAAGCGCTTCTTTATCGACGAGGACCAGCCTTCTGTTCAGGCTGCCTAGCCTCGGCTTACGAACGCCTGCGCGTAACGGCTCCTCCGGGAGCCGTTTTTGCGCGGGCGCGTTTCGGTTACTATGAAAACCGTCCCTGCCAAATGGCTGAGAAAGGTGAAAGATGCACCATTCGGATTCCGCAACCGTGACCACGGTCGATACGCTCGCCAAGTTACTCGATGTGTGCGGCGAGCTGCGCGCATCAGAGCAGGTTGACGAGCGTGCCGTGACCGGCTGCTCGTTTGATTCGCGCGCGGTCTCGGCAGGTGACGTGTTCTTTTGCAAAGGCGCTGCCTTTAAGCCCGCGTTTTTGAGCATGGCACTCGATGCGGGCGCCGTCGCATTTGTGTGCGAAGAGTCGCTGGTCGAGTCTCTGGAGCCGCTGGGGAAGGAGAACGGCGCGGCGATGCTGGTCGTGGACAGCGTTCGCACGGCCATGGCCCTGTTGCCGCCGGAGGTCTACGACCGTCCCGACCACGACGTCAAGATCGTGGGCATCACCGGTACCAAGGGAAAGACCACGGCCGCTTTTATGCTTCAGTCCATCATCAAGGCAGCGGGTGAATCCTGCGGCATGATCGGCTCGGTGAGTACCGACGATGGCATCGAGTGCTACGAGAGCACCAATACTACGCCCGAGGCCCCCGAGGTCTGGCGCCATATCGCCAACTGCCGTGAGTCCGGTCGCCAGTCCATGGTCATGGAGGTCTCGAGCCAGGCGCTCAAGTACCAACGCGTCGAGAATCTGCCGTTTGACGTGGCGTGCTTTCTCAACATCGGCCGTGACCACATCTCGCCGATCGAACACCCCACGTTTGAGGATTATTTTGAGAGCAAACTCAGGATCTTTGACCAGGCAAAGACCGCCGTGGTGAATCTGGGCACCGAAGAGGTTGACCGTGTGCTGGAGGCAGCGTCGACGGCCGAGCGCTTGGTGACCGTTGGCGTCGAGCATCCCGAGGCAAGCCTGTGGGCGAGCGATGTGCGCATGGTCGGCTTTAGCATCGAGTTCAACTTGCATGGCCTGTGTGCCGACGAGTCCGAGGCGGGGGAAAAGGTCCTGCTGGGTATCGCGGGAGACTTTAACGTGGAGAACGCGCTGGTCGCTATCGCCGCTGCGCACGAGATCGGCATCGGTATCGATGCCATCAAGAAGGGCCTCTCCAAGCTTCGTGTGCCGGGTCGCATGGAGGTCGTGGAGTCGAAGGACGGCCGCGTGATCTGCGTCGTTGACTATGCGCACAACCAGCTTTCGTTCCGTTCGCTTTTCTCGTCGGTCAAGCGCGCGTTTCCCACTAGCCCAGTCATTGCAGTGTTTGGCGCTGCCGGCGGCAAGGCGCAGGAGCGCCGCGAGCAGCTTCCGCGCGAGGCCGCACCATATTCCGACCTGATGATTTTTGCCAACGAGGACCCGGCTCACGAGGACCCGATGAAGGTCTGTCGCGAGCTTGCCGAACATGTTCCCGACGATACGCCGAACAAGATCATCCTCGATCGCGAAGCCGCTGTGCATGCGGCGTTCAAGGCGGCGCGCGAGGAGTACGTCAACCCCAATGCTCCCACCATTGTCTTGCTGCTGGCAAAGGGTGACGAGGAGCTCATGCACGTGGGCGACGAGTTCGTGCCCATCGAGAGCGACCTTTCGTTGGCCAATCGCCTGATCGATGTTACCCAGTTTGACTAATGAACCATGATGGCGAAGGCGCCCTGAGTGCGCTGTCGCCATAAACGTGTTCCCTCAATCAAAACATGCCGTCCAAGCCCAAACCCTTCTACGTAAACGGAGTAACCATGTCCCACAACACCCTGCCGACCGTTGCCGAGCTTTCGGGCGAGATGCGCGAGCGCTTGGCCAAGGTCAAGTACGTCTTTACCGATCTGGATGCCACGATGCTCGCACCCGGCTCGTGCGTGCTGCGCGACAACGACGGCAACCCCTCGACCAAACTCGTCGAGGCCGTCGTGGCGCTCGCTCGCGCCGGCATCCAAGTGGTTCCCACCTCGGGCCGCAACCGCACCATGATCCACGAGGACGCGCGCGTGCTCGGCCTCAACTCCTACATTGGCGAGATGGGTGGCCTGGTCATGTACGACCTCAAGGCCAATGACTGGGAGTACTTGACCGGCGATATGCCCTACGACCCAGCCTGCGGGCTCACGCCGCATCAGGTGATCGAGCAGACCGGCGTGTGCGAGAAGATCCTTGCCCGCTGGCCGCACAAGATCGAGTATCACAACGACATGTCGACCGGCTACAAGTACCGCGAGGTCACTGTCGGCATGCGCGGCGATGTGCCCGACGATGAGGTCCAGGCCATCCTGGACGAGGCCGGCTGCGGTCTGATCTGGGCTTGCAACGGCCATCTGACTCACCTGTCCAAGCCGACGACGCTTGAGCTCGATCGCGTCGAGGACGGTCGCGCATTCAACATCAACCCCGCGGGCCTCAACAAAGGCGTTGCCATTGCGCGCTTCTGCGAGCACCTGGGGATCGAGCGCGAGGAGACGCTCGCGCTCGGCGATTCCGAGTCCGACTTCTACATGGCCGATCACGTGGGCACGTTCTGCCTGGTCGAGAATGGCCTGACGAGCGCCGGCGCGCCCGAGTTCCTGGCTGCTTGCGAGAACGCTTTCGTTACGCGCGGCAAAATTGTCGACGGTTGGGCGGCGACGGCAGAGCTGCTGGTCGCGGCGCGTTCGTAGCGCGCCGCCGCCGCACTTGGACATGTCTTTTCGAGAGAGACTGGTGAGGTAATGTCCGATATCGAGAATCCGACAGGCGACACGCGCCCGATTGGCGTGTTCGATTCTGGTTTGGGCGGTCTGACGGTTGCGCGCGCCATCGCGACGGCGCTGCCGCACGAGTCCGTCTACTACTTCGGTGACACCAAACGCTGCCCCTACGGCACCCGCACCGAGGATGAGGTGCGCTCGTTTGCGTTGCAGGCGGGTCGTTGGCTTTCGAAGCACGACGTCAAGATTATGGTCATTGCCTGCAACACGGCGACCGCTGCGGCCTTGCGTCTGGCCCAGCAGGTGCTCGACGTTCCCGTGATCGGTGTGATCGCGCCGGGCGCACGCGCGGCAATCAACAGCACCCGCACGCGCCGGGTGGGCGTGCTCGCCACCAACCTCACCATTCGCTCGGGCGCCTACACGCGCGCCATTCAGGACCTGGATGCCGGCGTCGATGTATACGGCTGTCCTGCCTCGAGCTTTGTCGAGGTTGTCGAACACGAGCTCGCCTCGGGTGCACATCTGCAGGAACAGTGGCTTGAGAACGAGGACATCTTCGATACGCCTGCCGTGCGTGCGCTGGTGGGTGCCACGGTTGAGCCGCTGCGCGACCACGGTATCGATACCGTGGTGCTCGGCTGTACGCATTTTCCGCTGTTGGTGGGACCTATCCGCCATGCGCTGGGGCCTGGGGTGCGCGTCGTGAGTTCCGCCGAGGAGACCACGCGCGAGCTGACCGATATCCTCACGCGCCGCGAGCAGCTGGCGGGCGACGCCGCCGAGCCGCAGCATCGTTTTGCCACGACGGCCGATAACATTGCCGAGTTTGCGGTGGCGGGCAGCTTTATCTTTGGTCAGCCGCTCAAGAGCATCGAACATATCGATATCGATGAGCTGAAATAGATGTAAGGCCGCCGCCAAAGTCTTCGCCACACCTTTTGCCGAAAGGATTTTTCTATGGAGTACATGCAGGTCAACCGCGCCAACGGCCGCGCCGCCAACGAGTCGCGCCCCGTTAAGCTCACCCGTGGCGTCATGAAGTACGCCCACGGCTCGTGTTTGGCCGAGTTCGGCGACACGCGCGTGCTGTGCGCCGCCACTATCGAGGAGGGCGTGCCGGGCTGGCGAAAGGGAGCTAAGGCCGGCTGGGTGACCGCGGAATACGCCATGCTGCCGGCGTCGACCGGCAAGCGCTGCAAGCGCGAGCACGCCAACCGCAAGGGCCGCTCCATGGAGATTGAGCGCCTCATTGGCCGCAGCCTGCGTACCGTCGTCAACATGAAGGCGCTCGGCGAGTACACCGTCACCGTCGACTGCGACGTGATCCAGGCCGATGGCGGTACGCGTACGGCGAGCATTACCGGCGCCTGGGTGGCGCTGCACGACGCCCTCGCCATGTGGGTCGAGGCGGGCAAAATCGAGCGCATCCCGCTTACCGGCCAGGTGGCCGCCATCTCCATGGGCGTTGTCGACGGCAATACGCTGCTTGACCTCGATTATTCCGAGGACAGCCATGCCGAAGTCGACATGAACCTCGTCGCCACCGACACCGGTGAGATGATCGAGCTCCAGGGCACCGGCGAGCAGGCGCCCTTTGACCGTAAGCGCCTCAACGCCCTGCTCGACCTGGGCGACAAAGGCATCGCCGAGCTCATCGAGCTCCAGCGCCAGGCCCTCGCCTAACCTACCAAAAAGTGACAGGTTTATTTTGGCAGGTTTTATCTGGGAAAACGTCGAAGTATAAGACTGCCGTCGATTGAGAGGGGAGAGGCGGAGGCCCTCGCCGCCCTCGGCGCGGCATTGCTATAGAGATAAGGAGACCACTCATGGCACTTGAGAAGATCGACATCGACACCCTCGACCCGGCGGCGACCATCGTCGTGGCAACCGGCAATGCTCATAAGCTCACCGAGATCGAGGCCATTTTGGGCAAGGTCATGCCCGAGGTTCGTTTTGTGGCGCTCGGCCAGCTGGGCGATTTTGAGGACCCCGAGGAAAACGGCACGACGTTTTTGGAGAACGCCATCATCAAGGCGCAGGCTGCCGTCGAGGAGACGGGGCTCATGGCCATTGCCGACGATTCGGGCCTGGTCGTCGACGCACTGGACGGTGAGCCCGGTGTGTATAGCGCGCGCTACGCGGGCGTTCACGGCGACGACGACGCCAACAATGCCAAGCTGCTCGTGAATCTGGAGGGCGTGGCCGACGAGGACCGCACTGCACGCTTTATGAGCGTCGTCGCGCTCATCGATACGGATGGTTTGGTCACCTATGGCGAGGGCGCCTGCGAGGGCGTTATCGCGCACGAGGGTCGCGGCGATCACGGCTTTGGCTACGACCCGCTGTTCCTGCCGGTCGATACGCCGGGCAGGACTATGGCCGAGCTCACGGCGGACGAGAAGAACGCCATCAGCCATCGATTCCATGCGCTCGAGCACCTATCCGCCAAACTGACGGGCGAGGAGTAGGCCGTGCGTGCGGTGGTGCAGCGCGTACTCAATGCCGGCGTGACAGTCGACGGCGAGTGCGTGGGTCGCATTGGACGCGGCTACCTGGTGCTGCTTGGTGTGGGCCATGGCGATACGCGTGCCGAGGCCGACAAGCTGTGGGGCAAGCTCCGCGGGCTGCGTATCAACGAGGACGAGAACGGCAAGACCAACTTGGCGCTTGCCGATGTCGACGGCGAGGTTCTCGTGGTGTCGCAGTTCACGCTGTTCGCCGATTGCCGTCACGGCCGCCGTCCGTCGTTTACCGATGCAGGCGCCCCCGATGTTGCCAACGAGCTCTACGAGTACTTCCTGACGCTCGTGCGCGAGGACGTCGAGCACGTAGCGCACGGCATCTTCGGCGCCGACATGAAGGTCGACCTCGTCAACGACGGTCCATTCACCATCGTTCTGGACACAGACAACCTTTAGGTTACGCGGTTTTACCAAACCGCGTAACTACTCGACGCTGCACGGCCACCATTCGGCCAATCTGTCGCTCAAACCGTCGCTCGCGTACAAAAGTACGCGTCGCTCCTCTTTCGCGACACCTTGGCTCGAATGGTGGTCGTTCGCTGACGTGAACTGGTCATACGAGGTTGTCGTCTGGTACGTATTTGGACGGGGCTTATTTAGCTACTTGCGTATGGCGGCAGCAGGGTGCTATAGTATTAGAGTTTTGTCTATCTTAGGGGTATTATCCCCTTTTTGAATTGCACCTTCTGGAGGCCCTGTTCATGGAAGAGATGGAAGTCAATCACGTCGACGACATCCACGAGAAGCTGACCGATATGGTGGGCGATCGCGTCAAGGTTAAGGCCAACATGGGCCGCACCCGCGTCGTCGAGCGCATGGGCACCATCAAGAGCGTCCACCCCGCCGTCTTTATCGTCGAGGTCGACGAGCGCCGTGGCCGCAAGTCGCGTCAGTCCTACCAGTATATCGATGTCCTCACCGGTCAGGTCGAGCTGTTCGACCCCGAGAGCGGCGAGCATATCTTTACCCCGCTCGGCAATCAGCTCGAGGAGCACTAACGGTGACCGATCGGTCCCTGACTCTTTCCGCGCCGGCAAAGATTAACCTCTACCTGGGGGTTCATACCGAGCGCGATGACCGCGGCTACCACAGGGTCGATTCCCTGATGGCAGCTGTCGGTCTTTCCGATACCGTGACGGTTACGCCGGCACAGGCGTTGACCGTCCAGACGGTTCCGGCATCAGATTTTCCCATGCAAAAGAATACGGCGTATCGGGCTGCGGTTGCTATGGCCGAGCATTATGGTCGCGAGGCAAACATCTGCGTGACGATTGAGAAGCGCATTCCATTGTGCGCCGGCTTGGGCGGCCCCTCGACGGATGCGGCCGCGGTCATTGTCGCCTTGGCGGAGCTCTGGGGAATTGATCGCACCGACCCCGCGCTCGACGACATTGCGCGGGGCATTGGTGCCGACGTCCCGTTCTTTTTGCACGCGAGCCCTGCGTTCTACGTAGGTGGGGGAGACGTGCTGGCAACTGAGTACCCCGCGCTGCCCGCAACGCCCGTCGTGTTGGTCAAGCCGCGCGAGGCAAGTGTTTCGACAATTGAAGCCTATCGACGTTTTGACGAGGCCCCGGTGCCTGCAGACAAGCCCGGCGCGATAGCTTCTGCCTTGCGTGCTGGTGATGCCGAGACGGCATATGCGCTCATCCATAACAACCTGGGTGTCATTTCCGCACAGATGGAGCCGCAGATTCAAACGGTTCTCGATTGGCTGCGTAAACAGGACGGCACCGTTGCTGTAGATGTGTGCGGATCGGGCGCCTGCTCGTTTGCCATTTGCGACACGGCCGCCACGGCCGAAAGGCTTGCCGACACTGCCCTGCAAAACGGCTGGTGGTCCTGCGCGACGGAGCTCATTCCCAACACGGTTCGCATCGAAGTGCCAAAGAAGTAAAAATTTCTCTAGCACACGACGGAAATCTTTGTTACTATAGTCGAGCTAACGGGTTGTGGCTCAGTTTGGTAGAGCACTGCGTTCGGGACGCAGGGGTCGCTGGTTCAAATCCAGTCAACCCGACCAGAGCATGAGGAGGGACCGCTTCTTGCGGTCCCTTTTTTTAGCTATTGTTGTGATACCGCGATACCCGCGGTATACTCATTCGAGCTTGTCTCGCTGTATTGTGGAGGTCTACATGTTTGGACTGAGGGCTCCTGAGCTCATCATTATTCTCGTCGTTGTCCTGATTATCTTCGGGCCCAAGAACCTGCCGAAGCTCGGCAAGTCCCTCGGCTCTACCGTCAAGAATATCCGCGAGGGTATGGAGGGCGACGATAAGGCCGAGACCAAGCAGGCCGAGGAGGTCGTGGTCGAGCAGTCCGAGGAGGACAAGGAGATCGCTGAGCTCGAGGCCAAGCTCGCTGCTGCCAAGAAGAAGCAGGCAGAGGACAGCGACGCGGACGCAGAGTAGTCCCATCCCTTTGGGGTGAGCACCTGACCGGCTTGCCCGCAGGCTAGCCGGTCTTTTTCGTTTTGTTGACAGTTGATTGTTTGATCAGAGTTGGGGAGATATCCGTATGGACGCAAGCCAGATCGTACTGACCGCTGAGGGCCGCCAGAAGCTCGTCGAGGAGCTCGCTTGGCGTGAGGGCGATTACGCCAAGGAGATCGTCGAGGACATCAAGGAAGCCCGCGCGTTCGGCGACCTTTCGGAGAACTCCGAGTACGATGCCGCTAAGGACAAGCAGGCCCAGAACGCCGCTCGTATTGCCGAGATCCAGGCCATCCTCGCCAACGCTCAGGTTGCTGCCACCACGGGCGATCTGACCGTCTCCATCGGTTCCACCGTTTCTCTGATTGATCCCAACGGTGAGGTCATGGAAGTCACGCTCGTCGGTACCACCGAGACCAACTCGCTCGAGCACAAGATTTCCAACGAGTCTCCGGTCGGTCACGCCATCATCGGTCACGGCGAGGGCGACTCCGTCGAGGTCGTTACGCCTTCCGGCAAGACTCGCGTCTACACCATCGCCAAGATCGCACGCTAGACCACGGTCCCGCGTAAAGGTATGTTTTCGCTCCCTGGGACCGAATCCTGGGGAGCGTTTTAGTTTGAGGAGCTAACTTATGGCAGAGAACCAGAACGCCGCCGATCAGGCATCGACGCTCAACGACGAGCGCGCCACCCGCCTGGCCAAGCGCGCCGCCCTGTTCGAGGCGGGCCAGAACCCCTATCCCGAGCACTCTGAGCTTGAGGACTACGTTGCCGATATCGAGGCTAAGTACGCCGAGCTTGCCGATGGCGAGGACACCGAGGACGTCGTGAAGATCGCCGGCCGTGTGGTCGCCAAGCGCGGTCAGGGCAAGATCATGTTCATCGTCGTGCGCGATGCGACTGCCGAGATTCAGCTGTTCTGCCGCATCAACGACATGGACGAGGCTGCCTGGAATACGCTCAAGGCCCTCGACCTGGGCGACATCCTGGGCGTGACCGGCGTGGTCGTGCGCACCCAGCGCGGCCAGCTTTCCGTTGCCCCTAAGAGCGCGACCTTGCTTGCCAAGGCCGTTCGTCCGCTGCCCGAGAAGTTCCACGGTCTTTCCGACAAGGAGACCCGCTATCGCCAGCGCTATGTCGACCTGATCGCCAACGACGACGTTCGCGAGACCTTCCGTAAGCGTTCGCAGATTCTTTCCACCTTCCGTCGCTTTATGGAGTCCGACGGCTACATGGAGGTCGAGACCCCCATCCTGCAGACCATCCAGGGCGGCGCTACCGCCAAGCCGTTCATCACGCACTTCAACGCGCTCGATCAGGAGTGCTACCTGCGCATTGCTACCGAGCTGCACCTCAAGCGCTGCATCGTCGGCGGTTTTGAGCGCGTGTTCGAGATCGGCCGTATCTTCCGTAACGAGGGCATGGACCTTACCCACAATCCCGAGTTCACCACGATGGAGGCCTACCGTGCCTTCTCCGACCTCGAGGGTATGAAGGCGCTCGCCCAGGGTGTCATTAAGGCGGCTAACAAGGCCATCGGCAACCCCGAGGTCATCGAGTACCAGGGCCAGACCATCGACCTTTCTGGTGAGTGGGCCAGCCGTCCCATGACCGACATCGTCTCCGACGTGCTCGGCAAGCAGGTCACCATCGACACGCCGGTCGAGGAGCTTGCTGCCGCCGCGCGCGAGAAGGGCCTGGAGATTAAGCCCGAGTGGACTGCTGGTAAGATCATCGCCGAGATTTACGATGAGCTGGGCGAGGACACCATCGTCAACCCGACCTTCGTGTGCGATTATCCCATCGAGGTCAGCCCGCTCGCCAAGCGTTTTGAGGACGACCCGCGCCTGACGCACCGCTTTGAGCTGGTTATCGCCGGCCACGAGTACGCCAACGCGTTCTCCGAGCTCAACGACCCGGTCGACCAGGCCGAGCGCTTTGCCGCTCAGATGGCCGAGAAGGCCGGCGGCGACGACGAGGCCATGGAGTACGACGAGGATTACGTGCGCGCCCTCGAGTACGGTATGCCTCCCGCGGGCGGCATCGGCATCGGTATCGACCGCGTGGTCATGCTGCTCACCAACCAGGCTTCTATCCGCGACGTACTGCTGTTCCCGCACATGAAGCCCGAGAAGGGTTTCCAGTCCGGTGCCGCTGCCGCCAAGGCTGCAGAGGCCGGCAACGCCGCGAGCCCGTTCGTTAAGTCGCTTAAGCCCACGGTCGATTACTCTAAGATTGCCGTTGAGCCGCTGTTCGAGGAGTTCGTCGACTTTGATACCTTCTCCAAGAGCGATTTCCGCGCCGTGAAGGTCAAGGCATGCGAGGCCGTCAAGAAGTCCAAGAAGCTGCTGAACTTTACGCTCGACGACGGCACCGGTACCGACCGCACCATCCTCTCCGGCATCCATGCCTACTATGAGCCCGAGGACCTGGTCGGCAAGACCCTGCTCGCCATCACCAATCTGCCTCCGCGTAAGATGATGGGCATCCCCAGCTGTGGCATGCTCATCAGTGCCATCCACGAGGAGGAGGGCGAGGAGCGCCTCAACCTGATTCAGCTCGACTCCTCCATCCCCGCCGGCGCAAAGATGTACTAACTAGTTACGCGGTTCTACGAACCGCGTAACGGCTCGACGCTGCTTCTTTGTTTCCGCCGTTCTACCGAACGGCGGACCGGTCGACGCTGCGCGCCGCCCAGGGCGACAATTTGTCATTCAAAAGGCAAGGCATGACCAGAAGGTCTATGCCTTGCCTTTTCATGCCAACTTGTTCGCCCTGGACGTCGCTCGCTGTCCGTCCTCTACCTGCGGCGGTGACTTTGTTGACACTTAGAACATCGATGTAGTCATTGGGGACGTTCTTAAACGACTACCCAACGGATATTGCGCACATGGCTCGCATGACAGCCGTCTCTTTTATGTTTCCTTTAGCCGTCGCTGCCTAGGATGGGGGTTAGTCGGCAGGAAGGGAGCGTCTATATGGACGGCGCGAGTGATCGTGCAATCGAAGAGGACATGCTCGATCAGTTCAACTATTTTGATGATGAGGACGAGGAATTGATCGATCGTCGCGAGCCGGCGGCGCTCGATGCTTTCGACCTTGTTGATGAAGGGCCCGACGAGGACGAGGTCGAATCGACGAAACCCCCACAGCCTTCGCACCATGATTCGTTGCTCTCAAGAGCCCCCATGCACCACGGTGTTCGTGCCGGCGCACTCCATATGAAAACCGACTGGCGCCAGATCGTGACGGCAGGCGATGAGCTTGCCGTCGATGCGCCGCTCACCGATAAATCATCCATCATCTGCCGCACCGGCATGCTTATGCTGGCAAGCGGAACAGGTGCCTGGCGCGTACGCGATACCATGAATCGTGTTGCTGCCGTACTGGGCGTCACGATTCACGTCGACCTGAGTCTTCTGTCGTTTGAGTGCACCTGCATCGAAGATGGCCACTGCTTTAACGAGGTTGTCAGCCTGCCCACAACGGGAGTCAATACTCATCGCATTTGGATGATGGAGAGCTTCTTAAAGGAAATCGAGACGTATGGGCGCCGGTTTACCGTGCACGAATACCACGAGATGCTCAAGACCGTTGAGAGCTCAAAACCCGATTACGCTCCCTGGCAACAGGGCCTTGCGGCAGCTTGTGCTTGCGGCGCCTTCGTTTTTTTGCTCGGCGGCGGCCCTATCGAGATGGCCTGTGCATTCGTAGGCGCTGGTGTCGGCAACTTTGCTCGCTCCCATATTCTCAAGCAGGGTCTTGGCCAGTTTAGCGCGCTGACGATCGGCGTTGCACTCGCTTGCGTCTCGTATCTGCTGGCATTGCTCGGCCTTGGCCAGGTCATTCCGGGGGCAATGTCGCACCAAGAAGGCTATATCGGTGCCATGCTCTTTGTGATTCCCGGCTTTCCCCTCATTACGGCAGGCCTCGACATCGCTAAGCTCGATATGCGAAGCGGCATTGAGCGTCTTTCGTATGCCGTGTCGATTATTGTGATGGCGACTCTCGTAGGCTGGATGGTTGCCGAGTGTGTGGGGCTGGCGCCGGACGACTTTGCCCCGCTCGGGCTCTCACCATTGGCTCTTACACTCTTGCGTGTGGTGATGAGCTTCGTTGGCGTATTCGGCTTCTCGGTGATGTTCAACAGCCCGGTAAAGATGGCTGCGGCAGCTGGGCTGATCGGCGCCGTGTCCAATACCTTGCGCCTTACGCTCGTCGATGCGCCGACGATGCTTCCTTTCCTGGGCCTCAGCGCGGGAATGCCTCCCGAGGCGGCGGCGTTTATCGGCGCGCTGGTATCGGGGCTGCTCGCGAGCTTAGCCGAAATCAAGCTCACCTATCCACGTATCGCCCTCACGGTGCCATCGATTGTCATTATGGTGCCGGGCTTGTATCTGTATCGCTCGATGTATTACATGTGCACCTTCGACACGGTCAATATGCTCGGCTGGTTTGTGCGTGCAGTGCTCATCGTGGCGTTTTTGCCCGTTGGTCTGGGTGTGGCACGCACACTCACTGACCCTCGCTGGCGCCACACCAGCTAATTGGTACAAGGGGGACAGGTTACTTTGCACCAAATGAGTTGCGGTGAAATAGGGACTGAATTGCTGCTTAAAGGGTCAAAACAGTCCGTATTCCACCGCAACTTATGGGGTCGGGGGATTATTGGTGCCCTGCATCTCCATAAACTCAACGCTTACGAAGCGCGGGGTTTTCGTGCTAGGCTGGTTCCACCACATAAGTAGTCGCAGACGCACGTAGCACGGGCGGGCGAGATGAAGTCTCAGTAACTCCATCTCGCCCGCCCGTTTTTGTTGGCGGCGTCGCGACGCAACACAGAAAGGAACCTGCCCTTCATGCCTATCAACAAACGAGAGAGCCTGCTGTTCACCTTTATCATGTGCTTTTGCATGGTGCTCTGGATGAGCATCTACAACGTTGCCCTGCAGCACGGGGCCATCAGCGGCGAGGTCATTGCCGCCGCATGGCTCGGCTTCCCCGTTGCCTACGTCTTTGCCATGTGCTGTGACTGGTTTGTCGCCAGCCCGCTCGCCAAGGGTTTTGCCTTTAAGTACCTGGTCACGCCGGGCAAGAGCTCGCCGCTTGCCATGACACTTGCGGTCAGCTCTTGCATGGTCGTTCCCATGGTTATCATCATGTCGCTCTACGGCGCTTGCGAGGGCCTGTTCCACATGCCCGGTGGCCCGCTTGCCAACTTGCAGATGCTGCCGATGATGTGGCTTATTAACATCCCGCGCAACTTTGTCATGGCTCTGCCCTGGAATCTGCTGGTAGCAGGCCCGGTTGCCCGTTTTGTCTTCCGTCGAGCCTTCCCCATGGGCACGGTTTTTGAGGAGCCTCATATGGAGCTCGTGCGCATGCCGGGCGCTCCAGTTGCCGATGCCGCCGGCGACGTTGCCGGGAACATGGACGCCGAGCCCGCCTGCTAGACAGCAGTTCAAAACTAAACCGCTAAACGGACCGGAGCGATTCTTTTTTGTAGACGTTGTCGCGCGGCTACGGGTGGGAAAGGTCCCAACGGTTAACATATACTCCATATGGGTAAAGAGACCAAAGTGCTGCCATGGGGCGGCGCTTTGCGTTTGAAAAACTAGCTCGTCTAAGAGGAACTAGCATGTTAGACCGTTTTACCGATCGCGCGCGCAAGGTCATGTCCATGGCCAAGCAGGAAGCGCTCGATCTTCACTCAAATAAGGTGGGCACCGAGCATCTGCTGCTCGCGCTCGCCAAGGAGGACGAGGGCATTGCCGCCGAGGCACTGCGCTCGCTCGATATCTCCTACGACGACATCATGGACACCCTCAAAGAGGTCCAGACCACGGTTCCTGAGCCCAGCGAGGAGACCGAGGCCGCCAAGCTCGCCTTTACGCCGCTCGTCATCAGCGTGATGGAGCGCTCCTTCCGCGTGGCGCGCGAGAACAACCAGACCTACGTGTCGACCGAGCACCTGCTGATCGGCATCGTCGAAGAGGGCAACGGCATGGCCATGGACATCCTCATGCGCCTGGGCGTGTCGTCCGCTTCCATCAAAAAGGCTATCGAGAAACTCACCGCCAAGGACCAGGACAAGAAGCGCCCGCTCGCTGGCGCTGGCGCCGGTCGCCCCGGTGCGGGCCTGCCGTTCTTTAGCGGCTCGGACGCCTCCCAGCAAAAGGGGAGTGGCACCGACACGCTCAAGCAGTTTGCGACCAACCTTACGCAGAAGGCGCGCGACGGCGAGCTCGACCCGGTGATCGGCCGCGAAAAGGAAGTCCAGCGCATGATGGAGATCCTTTCGCGCCGCACCAAGAACAACCCGCTCATCCTGGGCGATCCCGGTGTGGGTAAGACAGCCATCGTCGAGGGCCTGGCGCAGCAGATTGCCGCTGGCAACGTGCCCGAGAACCTCATGAATCAGAATATCTGGACGCTCGACCTGCCGGGCCTGGTCGCGGGCGCCAAGTATCGCGGCGAGTTTGAGGAGCGCCTTAAGAACGTGATCCAGGAGGCCACCGAAGCCGACGACGTCATCCTGTTTATCGACGAGATGCACACCATCATCGGCGCCGGCTCTGCCGAAGGCTCCATCGACGCGAGCTCCATGCTCAAGCCCGTGCTCGCGCGCGGTGCCTTCCAGATTATCGGTGCCACCACGGCCGAGGAGTTCCGCAAGTACCTTACCAAGGACCCGGCCTTTGAGCGTCGTTTCCAGACCATCGATGTCGAGGAGCCGAGTGTCGAGGACACCGTCAAGATTCTGACCGCGCTCAAGCCCCGCTACGAGGAGCACCACCACGTGCGCTACACGCAGGGTGCCATCGAGGCCGCCGCGAATCTCTCCAACCGCTACATCCAGGATCGCTTCCTGCCCGATAAGGCTATCGACCTCATCGACGAGGCCGGTGCCCGCGCCCGCATTGCCGCCAACCGCGCGCCCGAGCCGGTTCGCGAGGCCGAGCATCGCGTGGAGGAGCTCAAGGCCGTCGCGCAGGAGGCCACCGAGAGCGACGACATGAACAAGGCCGCCGAGATCACCGAGCAGCAGAAGGCCGCCGAGATTGAGCTCGCCGAGGCCAAGGCCGCTTGGACCGCCGAGCTCGACGCCAGCCCACTCACCATCGATGTGAGCCAGATTGCCGACATCGTGTCCGTGACCTCGGGCGTGCCGGTGTCCTCGCTCACTGAGAGCGAGAGCCGCCGTCTACTGCAGGCCGAGAGCGTGCTCAAGACGCGCATTATCGGTCAGGACGAAGCTGTCGAGGCCGTGGCCAAGGCCGTGCGCCGCAGTCGCTCGCCGCTCAAGGACCCGCGTCGCCCCGGCGGCAGCTTTATCTTCCTGGGTCCCACCGGCACGGGCAAGACCGAGCTCGCCAAGACGCTCGCCGAGTACCTCTTTGGCAGCAAAGATGCGCTCATCAGCTTCGACATGTCCGAGTTCGGTAGCGAGTTCGAGGTCTCCAAGCTCATCGGTAGCCCTCCGGGTTATGTGGGCCACGACGAGGGCGGCCAGCTCACCAAGGCTGTGCGTCGTCACCCGTACTCGGTCGTGCTGTTCGATGAGATCGAGAAGGCGCACTCCGACATCTTCAACATCCTGCTGCAGGTGCTGGAGGAGGGCCGCCTGACCGATAGTCAGGGCAAGACGGTCGACTTCCGCAACACGGTGATCATCATGA
The DNA here is from genome assembly GCA_934654765.1 of uncultured Collinsella sp. Taxonomy (GTDB): domain Bacteria; phylum Actinomycetota; class Coriobacteriia; order Coriobacteriales; family Coriobacteriaceae; genus Collinsella. The sequence goes on from CAKUGX010000027.1 coordinate 17,322, forward strand.
CGTCCAACGTGGGCGCCCGCGATATCGCGCAGGATGCGAGCGTCGGTTTTGGCACCACCGGCGAGCAGGGTCTCACGTCGAGTGAGATCAAGGGCCGTGCGATGGGCGAGCTCAAGCGCTTGTTCCGCCCCGAGCTGCTCAACCGTATCGACGACATCGTGGTGTTCCAGAAGCTCTCGGGCGAGAACCTGACCAAGATCGCTCACCTGCTGGTTGACGACCTGCGTCAGCGCCTGATCGCCAACGGCATGAACATCAAGCTTACCGATGCGGCCTATGACAAGATCGTGGCCGAGGGTACCGACCTCACCAACGGCGCGCGTCCCTTACGCCGTGCGATCCAAAAGCTCATCGAGGATCCGCTGTCCGAGGAGCTGCTGGCCGGCGAGTGGGGCGAGGGCGATACCGTCCTGTGCGATGTGGCCGACGGCAAGTTTGTCTTTAGCCACGGCACGGGCGAGATCCCGGCGCCGCGTCCGGCGGGTGCGCTCGGCGGCGATACCGCCCCGGCGGCACCGCACACCGGAAACGCCGCGCCCGTGAGCGGCGGCGTGACCTCGGGCCCCGGCGGCATGATGCAGGCCGGTTCCGGCGCACTGTAGGGTGCAACATAGCTTTGTGAAGGGGGCGCTCCTGTTGGGGCGCCTTTTTTTGACGAGTAATCGTGCTATACTTATTTTATAAGTATGTATAGCAGAAGGAGCTAACATGCCTACATCGATACTCGACTCACGACCGGTCCAGATGAATGTACGTATGGATCGCCAACTCAAGGAGGCCGGGGACGCCGTGCTGGCACATATCGGCATGACGCCGTCTCAAGCGGTGAGGACGCTTTGGGAGTATCTGGTCGTCAACGGATGCATGCCCTCAAGATCAGGGGCTGCGGCTTCGAGTTCTGACATGGCGGTGACTGCGTCAATGGAATCGAGGGCTGTGCAGGGCAGCCACATCGTGCGCGATGCATGCCTCAAATACGGCATCCCAGTCCCCGAGCTATCGGGTGACTACGACGACCTTTACGAGGAGGCCATGGCAGAGCGCTATCCCGAGTGGGTGGAGCTATGAGCGCAGGCGGCATTCTCAAGTTGCTCGTCGACACTAACGTATGGATGGATTATTTCTCTGGCAGGTCCGACCGTACGGCAAATGTCGTCCATTTGATCGAAATCGCTGATGCCTCGGAGCGGATTGCCCTGTTTGCCTCGTCTCTTTCGGTCAAAGATGTCTCGTATCTTGTCTCGGCGGCGATCAAGCGGGAGAGCCGAAGAAAGACTGCTTCGCTGAGCGACGACGCGATTGCAGCAGCGGACGAGACTGCCTGGGCATGCGTTCGGCAAATGCGCGAGCTCGCCCTCATTGCACCGGTCGGAGCAGATGAGGTCTTCGATTCCTTTGTGTTCAGACCTCACCACAATGACTTTGAGGACGACCTAATGCTGGGCGTCGCCAATCGTATCGATGCCGATTACGTGGTGACGGAGGATAAAAACCTCATTAAACATACCAATGGCATATGCATTAACGTCGAACAGGCGCTGAGGTTGGTTGGCGAAGCCAAAGGCCCCTCTGTGCGGCCCATCTAGCCTGCTCCATCATGATAAAGTGCCTTTCCTCGCCGTTAGCCGATGATGCGAAGGCGCTCAGCGTATTCGACTGGTTTATGCACGCAAAGTCTGGGAATATACAAGGCGCATATCTTACTGTCTAACCAGTTGCGCCAAGGAGGCACCATGGACTACAAGATTACCGGCTACGAGCCCGCCCAGCTGTTCCATTTCTTTGAGGATATCAGCGCGATCCCCCGTGGGTCTGGCAACGAGAAGGGTATCAGCGATTTCCTGGTTGCGTTTGCCAAGGAGCGCGGCCTCGACGTGTATCAGGACGAGGTCTACAACGTCATCATTCGCAAGCCCGCATCTGCCGGTGCCGAGAATGCCCCGACCGTGATGCTGCAGGGCCATATCGACATGGTGTGCGACAAGCTTGGTTCCGTTGAGCACGACTTTACGACCGACGGTATCGACCTGGTCGTCAAGGACGGTGTCCTCACCGCCAACGGCACCACCCTGGGCGCCGACAACGGCATCGCCGTCGCTCTGATGCTCACTGTTCTCGATGACGATTCGATCGTTCACCCCGCCCTCGAGTGCGTATTCACCACCGACGAGGAGACTGGCCTGGTCGGCGCCGAGACACTCGACAAGTCCCAGATTAGCGCCCGCACCATGATTAACCTTGACTCCGAGGAAGAGGGCGTTGCCACCGTCAGCTGCGCCGGCGGCGTTGTCGTTACCTACACCTGCCCGATCGTGCGCGAGCACAAGACCGGTAGCACCCTTACGCTCGACATCTCCGGCCTGCTGGGCGGTCACTCCGGCAGCGATATCCACCTGGAGCGCGGCAACGGCAACCTCATCATGGCCCGCCTCATCGACCGCCTGATGGTCGCCGGCGAGCCCGCCATCGTTAGCTTCAACGGCGGCACCAAGGACAACGCCATCAACCGTGAGTGCAAGGCCGAGCTGGTTTACGCCGACCATGCCGCCGCCGAGGCCGCGGCCCAGATCGCAAAGGGCATCATCGCCGACGTCACCGCCGAGCTCGAGGTCTTCGACCCCGGCTTTACCTGCACCGTCGAGATTGCCGACGACGCCGAGGTCGAGGCCATGGACGAGAAGTCCGCACTCGCCCTCATCCGTGCTCTGCGTCTTGCTCCCAACGGCGTGATCCGCCGCAACGTCGCCACCGACGGCTCCGTCGAGGTTTCCTCCAACATCGGTGTGGTCGCCACCTCCGACGACCAGGTCAAGATCATGCTGTCCCCGCGTTCCTCGATCACCTCGCTGCAGAACG